>CADAVB010000021.1 GCA_902791165.1 uncultured Bacteroidia bacterium | reverse complement strand
GGCCTCAAGACCGAAGCGGGCAAGAAAGGCACCTCCATCACCAATTGCCCCAACTGCGGCGCCCCGACCGAGGTAACCTCTGCCGGACAATGCACCTATTGCGGTAGCGTCATCACCAACGGCGAACACGATTGGGTTTTGACCGACATCCATTCACGAACATAACCGTCCGCAGGGGCGAACCCACGTGTCCGCCCTCGAAAACGAAAAAAATAAAAATCAATGGGCGAACACATAGGTTCGCCCCTACGAGGAAAACAATTCAACATTAAACAATAAACAAATCGACATGGGACTTATCAAAGCAATCGCAGGCTCCATTGGCGGCACATTGAAAGACCAATGGTTAGACCTCATCAAATGTGACAACATGGACATGGACACCCTGATGGTGAAACAAACCACCAAATCGGGGCAAATCTCAAAGAGCAGCCGCATCATCGTGGCTCCTGGACAAATCGCCGTCATCTACGACAGCGGTAGCGTTCTCGATGCCACCGCCGAGGAAGGCGTTTACAACTTCGACCAAAGCTCGTCGCCGTCGTTCTTCGCGGGCGAGTTCGGCCCTGTCTTCAAGGAAATGTGGCAGCGTTTCACATACGGTGGCACTCCCGCCAAGGAACAGGCCGTGTTCTTCTTCAACATCAAGGAAATCCTCGACAACAAGTTCGGCACCGCCACGCCCGTCCCGTTCCAAGACTGGTCGCACGCCATCCCGAACCAGATGACCGGCTCGCTCAGCCCGATGGGTGTCAATGTGCGCTGCTACGGCAAATACACCTTTAAGCTCGACGACGTGGCCATCTTCATGCGCAACCACGCCGGAACGGCCAACGTGGTGAAGAAACAAGACATCACCGAGCAGATGCGTAGCGAAGTGATCGCCTCGTTCCAGAACGTGCTCAACGAAATGGGCAACAGCAAACACCGCGTATCGCCTCGTTCCAGAACGTGCTCAACGAAATGGGCAACAGCAAACACCGCGTGCCCGTGCTCGAACTGCCGAGCTACACCGACGAGATGAAACAGGTGATGGACGAGCGCGTGTTCGACGAACCCATCCGCGCCCGTGGTGTCAAACTGGTGAGCTTCACCATCGAGAGCGTTTCGCTTGACGATGCCAGCCAAGCCAAGATCGACCGCTACGAATACAGCTCCAACGCGATGATGCAACAAGGCAAGATCATCGACGTGATGGGCGACGCAGCCAACAATCCCGGCGGCGCGGCAGGCGCATTCATGGGACTCGGCATGGCCAACATGGGCTCGGGCGGCATGACCGGCGGCGTGATGCAGAACGCATGGAACCAAGGCGGCGGCCAAACCCAATACGACCCCTACAACCAAGGTGGTGGCCAGGCAGCTCCGCAAGGCGTTCCCTGCCCCAAGTGCGGCACGCCCATCACGGGTAAGTTCTGCCCCGAGTGCGGAACACCCGCACCGGCACCCAAGGCAGCCATGAAATGCCCGAAATGCGGCACCGAAAGCAACGGCAAGTTCTGCCCCGAATGTGGAACAGCCATGGCAGCCGTAGGCCCGAGAAAATGCCCGAAATGCGGAAACGACGTAACTGGCAAGTTCTGCCCCGAGTGCGGCACCGCCATGGAATAAACGCATAAAAAATGTAGGGATGCCATACCATGACATCCCTACATTGACATTGAATGCGAGCGAATAACGGGGTTCGAACCCGCGACCCTCAGCTTGGGAAGCTGATGCTCTACCAACTGAGCTACATTCGCATTAATCGACCGCAAAAATACAGAAAATTGTCATACACCACACAAAAAAATTCTTTTTACTCAACACTCACCACTCCAAACTATCAACTAAACACCTGAATAAAATGCCCATCACTGAAAAAGAAGAACGAATCATCCGCGACAGCTTCCATCCCAAATCGTGGAACGACATCAAAACGCACGACTCCTGGTCGGTGTTCAAAATCATGGCCGAATTTGTCGAAGGCATGGAAAAAATGGCGCGCAACGGCCCGTGTGTGGCCATCTTCGGCTCGGCACGCACCCAACCCGGCGACAAATACTATGAAATGGCCGTCGAAATCGCCGAAAAAATTGCCGACTACGGCTTCGGCACCATCACAGGAGGAGGACCCGGCATCATGGAAGCCGGCAACAAAGGCGCCCACCAAGGCGGAGCCACCAGCGTTGGCCTCAACATCAACCTGCCCTTCGAACAACACTACAACCCCTACATCGACCACGACAAAAACATCAACTTCGACTATTTCTTCGTCCGCAAGACCATCTTCATGCGCTATGCACAAGGCTTCATCGCCATGCCCGGCGGCTTCGGCACCTTGGACGAACTCTCCGAAGCACTCACCCTCATCCAAACCAACAAAATGGTTGATTTCCCCGTGGTGCTCGTTGGAAGCGAATACTGGAAAGGCCTCATCGACTGGTTCAGAAACACGCTGCTCCGCGACAAGATGATCAAAGAAGAAGACTTCGACATTTTCCACATCGTCGATACCGCCGACGAAGCCGTGAAAATCATCAAGGAGTTCTACAAAAAATACGCCGTCAAGCCGAATTTCTAACGATGCGACACTATATCGAAGTCCCGCTACAACTGCTTGACATCGAGGGAGAAGGCTTCCATGTCATGGTCAAAGGAACGATTCATGGCAAGGAAGCCTCTTTCCTTATCGACACAGGCGCGTCGCGCTCCGTCTTCGACCCCAAAACGATGGCCTCCTTCATCGACGACCCGACCTTCGAGAAAAAAGAAGGCCTCACCGCCGGCGTGGGCAGCTCCGACTTGGAGAGCGCGACCTTCCTGATCCAATCGCTCACCATCGGCGACTTGGAAATCAACGACTACGAAGCCGTCGCCTTAAACCTGGAAAACATCCACGAAATGTACGCCAAACTCGGCCTACCCCACATCGACGGCATCATTGGCGGCGACCTGCTGAAGCGACACAACGCCGTCATCAACTACAAAGCCCAAAAGATGAGGCTGACCCCCATCACCAGAAAAACCACCTAACCCACTCCCCCATCCAAAAAAAAATGCTTACCTTTGCGGCGGAAAAAACAAAAAAAATCGCAATCATGGAAACCATTACATTGCAATACAACGCCAACAACCAGGCCATCAAAGGGCTGATTGCCGCCCTGTTGAAGTTTGACGATGTCGTCAAAATCAGCAAAACACGCGCTAAGACTAAAAAGACTGGCCTCGACGAAGCCATCGACGACTTTAAGCACGGACGCACCACCAAATGCCGCGACTTCAACGAATATCTTGAAAAAATAAACGCCTGAGTCCATGTACAGCATTGAGTATTCCAACAGGTACAAAAAATCGTACCATCAGGCGAAAAAAAGAGGACTTGACGTTAGCCTTCTCGACGACGTGGTAAAACAACTCGCCCAAGGCCAACAACTTGACCCAAAGCACAAGGACCACAAGCTCTCCGGCAACTACAAAGACTTCCGCGAATGTCACATCCAGTTCGACTGGGTGTTGGTCTATCGGATCGTTAGAAAACGCTGTTACCTCTATTTGTTTGACACGGGAACCCACGAAGACGTGTTTTGATTTTTTCCGCCGTCCCTACGGGACTGCTCCCCAGCCCCGTAGGGGCGCAGGACATTACGCAGGCGGTGTAGGGCTGTCGCAACGCGGCAACCGCAACCCCTGCCAGCACCCCGGCAGGCAAAAAAAAACCACCCACCCCCACCCACCATCCAAAAAAAAACACTACCTTTGCGGCGAAAAAAAAACTTTCACCATGCCTACCATCTACGAATACTTCGGAATCGTCTTCAAGTTCTTCTCCGACGAGCACGAGCCTATCCACGTCCACGTGCAACGCGCCGGAAAAGAAGCCGTGTTCGAACTCATCCTCGAGAACGGGAAATTAGTGGAAATCAGGCAAAGGGAAACCTCGGCCAACACCCTCTCCGAACGCGACACCAAAACCGCAAGACGATTCGTGGAAAAATACGCCGACAACATCGTGGAAAAATGGGTGAATTTCTTCGTTTACAGGAAAAGAATCCGTCTGACCAAAATTACAAGAAAGCTATGAAACCAAAAGTCCTCATGATAGTAAGCTTCGTCTGCAACGACGACCTGACTGTTGACGTGGTATTCAACGACGGCACACACCAACACGTCGATGTGGGGGCTTTCGTGCGCAAGCACCCGCACCCGCAGTACGACAAATACCTGAAACCTGCCAATTTCAAGAAATGTAAGCTCCAGTACGGCAACATCTTCTGGGGCAACGACCTTGAATTTCACATCCAAGACCTTTACGAAAACGCCATCTTTGCCTAAGCCCCCCTCCTTCTTGGCACAATTTTTGCAACACACCGTCCTTTGCGTTCCGTCCTTTGCGTTCTTTGACCCATCGGACGATTTTTTTCATTTTTTACCCACAAACCCCACCCCACACGAAAAGCAGGGGTTCCATTTCATTCCACCGCCTGCCTACATTCCGCCGTCCCTACGGGACTGCGCCCCACCCCGACAGCCCACACCCCGCCCGAAGGGCGAAACATCCCCTAACCGTAGGTCGCGACCTACGGCAGCACCCCGCCAGGACAAACCCATCCAAGACGCAAGCATTGCGTCCCTACAAATCCTACCTCCTACCTCCTCAAAAAGACGCAAGCATTGCGTCTCTACCACCTAACTCCTAACTCCCCATTCCTAACTCCTAACTCCAAACTCCCAACTCCCAACTCCAAACTCCAAACTTAACGGCTTCCCAAAAAGCACCCCCCCCCACACCCTCATCCCCTTCCACCTCACCCCAAAAATCCACCGTGTTACCATAAAACAATGGATTTGGCACATTTTTTGCATATTCCTTATAATTCTAATAACAACAAACCTATACATTGAAAAAAAACACTAAAAAACACGATTTTTGATACAGCGTATGGGAATTTTATCTACTTTTGCCAAATTTATCTCGCGAAAAAACCTATATAAATAAAAATAAACAAATAAGCAAAAATATCTCACACTATGAAACAACCTTACATTCTAAAAAACAATGTAGTGAAATTCAGACGACTAACACTCATCCTGCTCACACTCCTCATAGGCGGAGGTATGCAGGCAATTGGGCAAACTGCTTACACGCTCAATCATACGTCTGCTACTAACAAGACGTACTATGTCACCTCGACAAACGAACTGGCCACATCTGCCAACAACACAACCGCCAGCGGCCCACAAGCCTACAAGTTCTATGTGAGCGAATCACCCAATCCCACCAGCGGCACGAAGTACGACCACTTCTATATGGTACATGTAAACAATGCCAGTGCAACGGTGACTTTCATCTTCCAAACCACCAAACCGGTTGGTTTCTCCAACGGATCGAATGCTAATCAATATGCTTTTAGGGTCACAAAAGGGACTTTGATAATGAAACTTGACGAAGACAAATATAAATCCGACATCACATTGCGTCGTGTGGGAACTTTCACCACTACTCAGAATACCAGTTGTCCTTTCCACCTTATCAGCGATGCAGGAGCGGCTTCCCATCAGAAGTTGATCATTGAGGGACTGGATCCAAAGCAAGAAGACTTATTGTATCCCGTGGGCAACGTGAAGCAAGACACGGCCACCTACCTCCCCAAGCGGCAGTTCGTCATCGACGGCGCAGCCAACATCACCAGCGTGAATATGACTACTGGAGTTCCCACCTATACAGGAATAGCTACAAACAAGAAGCCCCTGTTCAGAGTTGAAACCGGCACCTTGCACCTCACCAACGTGACCATCCAAAACAGCATCAACTCCGCTTCTAGTGACACACATGGCGGAATTTTTTTGATGCTAAACGACAATGCTTCTCAAACCAACAGGTATCTCGATGTAATATTGACCCATTGCTGGCTGCACAACATAGTTAGCTACAATTCTACTGGCTATCCGGGCATAGGTCTCCAGTGGCAGATGCGCAAGGCCCATGGCAGCGGCAGTGTGGTCCTCAAGCGCAGCAAGTTGTCTTCCCTGTCGAACCCAACCGGCCAAGAGGCCGCCATCCGTTCCACTACGGGCTGCAAAGCATCCGTGACCATCGACAGTTGCAACATCAACAACAACTTCGGCGGCGGCATACGTTGGCAGGGACTGGTTGCCGATCCGATGCAAGTCAAAAACACCACCATCAAAGGAAACTATACCAAAAAAAGCGGTGGCGGCATCTTGGCCAAGTCACCCCTCGAGCTGACTGCGTGCAAAATCCTAAACAACACAGCCTACTTGCACGGCGGCGGCATCAACTATATGTGTTATGACGAGAAAGGCATGCCTGTATCTGAAGCAGGCATGATCTATCCCAACAATCTCGAACTTACCATGGACGCAGCCACCATCATCGACGGCAACAAGACCGAAACCGGCAACGGCGGCGGCATCATGGTTTGGGGAAGACTTATCAATTTAACTAGTACTGATCAAATGGGCTATGTGTACCATGAATATGACCAATACGGCAATGACGTTGGCCCCTACCAGATGAAGGTGAACCTAAACGGCGCCACCATTCAGAACAACACGGCGCACAACAATGGCGGCGGCATATTCATCTATAGAGAAGCAGGCACAGGAACAGATCCGGTCTCAGGAGAAGATGTTAGAGACGCGAGCTGCTACCTGATCGACTGCAAATTGAGCTACGGCAACATCAAGGGCAACAAAGCCCTCAACGGCAACGGCGGCGGTGTGTGCATCAACCAAACGGGAACACCAAACCTAGCCCATGTTAATGCCGACCATCCGGCACGTGACATCATACTTACCACAGGAGGCCTGGCCTCCGACATGACCATCAATGAGAACGATGCTAATCTTGACGGCGGCGGCATCTACCTCTATTCCATCAACGACGGCGCAGGCTGGAACGAGTACCAGAAATTCAAGACCACCGTGACCCTGAGAGACAGGACCAAAATCAAGACAAACAAAGCTTATACCACAGCGACTACCACAGCAGACACTGACCACGGCGGCGGCGGCCTGTTTGTGCAGCAAGGCGACGTGACCATAGCCGGCACGGAAGGAGCAGGCGAGGCTAACAATCCCCTTTTCGAGGCCAACAAGACCCAATACAGCGGAGCGGGCATTTGCCTCATTAAAGGCAACATCATAGCCGACTACAGCCGCATCCTTTCCAACGAAACCACCACTGACAAAGGCCGTGGCGGCGGCGTCTATCTCAAGGAAGGCTCCATCAGATTCGACCACTCCAAAATCAACTCCAATACAGCCAAGTTGCATGGCGGCGGCATCTTCTGTAAAGGTGACGGTGAGAATCCCTGGATCGATTTCCTCAACTCGGAGATGAAGGCCAACTATGCGAATCAACACGGTGGCGGCATCTACATCAACCGTGGCGAGATCAACATCAAATACAGCACCATCGGAGGCACCAGCATTGCCGAAGGCAACAATGCCGGAAGCGGCACTGGCGGTTACAACGGTGGCGGCATCTACACCCAAACGGGCAATGTCAACATCGATCACTCCTATATTAAATACAACTTCGCTGCCCGCAGAGGCGGCGGCATCTACACCAAGTCAGGCCCCGTCACCATCACCAGCAGTGAGATTTGCTACAACCAGGCTGGCTACCGCAAAGCAACCTCTACCGCTACCACCCCCAGCAATGCCAACTCCGCCGGCACCGGCGGCGGCGTACACACCGACGGCGGCTTGGTCACCATCAACCCCAACGAAGACGAAGACGCAACGCTAAAAACCATAGTCAACAACAACAAAGCCCGTCTGAACGGCGGCGGCATCTTCACGGGTAAAGACGGCGACACCAAGGGTAAAGTGGCCGTTTATGGCAACCACGACAGCCAAGGCGGACACCTTATTAATATAACAAACAACGAGGCTGTGAACGGCAGCGGCGGCGGCATCTTCTGCCTCGGCGACACCGACGGCGACCGCTACGTCTTGCTGCGCCGCGTAAACCTGAGCAACAACAAGGCCACCAACGGCACCGGCAACCAATCTGAATTTGGCAGTTATGACGGACTCGTCTCTGGCTGTGGCGGCGGCCTCTACCTGTATCAGGGCCTTATCGACATGAACCTCTGCACCATGGACAACAACACCGCCAAGCTGAACGGCGGCGGTGCCAACAACCACGCAGGCAACATCAACGTGCAGTCGTGCTACATCCGCAACAACGAGGCCGGCAAGAACAACACTGGAAAAGGCAGCGGCGGCGGCATCTTCACCAAGTCGGGCAACATTGGCGTCAATATCTGGGGCACGCCCGCCACGGTGCAAAGCGAAGCCCGTCGCACCGAGATCACCGGCAACAAGGCCAAGCTGAACGGCGGCGGACTGAACACCCACAACGGCAAGATCCACGTACAAGGCAACAGCAGCGATGCCAACGAGCGCATCCTCATCAACAACAACGAGGCCACCTCGGGCAGCGGCGGCGGCATCTTCTGCATGGGCGAACCCGCCACGGGCGGTGTCAATACCAACTTCATCACCTTGCAGTATGTCGATCTGAAGGGCAACAAGGCCGCATCGGGCGATGGCAGCTATGACGATGACAATGGCCAGACCATCAGCAAGGGCTGCGGCGGCGGCGTGTATCTGCAACTCGGCGAAATCAAAGCCACCGACGTGGTCATGCAAAACAACTTCGCCAACCGCAACGGCGGCGCCATCAACAACCACGACGGTTTCGTTGACATCTACGGCTGCATCATCGGCGGCGACGACTACTACGACGGCTCCCTCACCGACGGCAGCGGCCACGGCAACAAGGCCGGCACGAACAACACTGGAAAAGGCAGCGGCGGCGGCATCTACACCAACCAAGGCAACATCGACGTGGAAGACTACATCGAGCACGGCCAAGGCGCGTCGAAGCGCTTCACCTCGAAGCTGAACTACAACTGGGCCGAGGAGAACGGCGGCGCCCTCAACACGCACAGCGGCACCGTTTGGGTGAACAAGAACGAGCGCGACGACGAGACCCCCATCACCTACAACAAGGCCAATAAGGGCGGCGGCATCTATGCCAACAGCGGCACCATCTTCCTGCACAACGCCCATGTGGACAACAACATCGCCTTCGAGAACGGCGGCGGCGCCAACAACCACGCCGGCGACATCAACATCTACGGCGGCTCGCTCAACAACAACACGGCACAGGAAGGCCGTGGCGGCGGCATGTTCACCTACGTCGGCGACATCAACATCCTGCCCTTCCCGTCCACCCTCACCCACCCCACCCGCAACGACGGCACACAGGTGTTCAACAACCTCGCCAAACTGAACGGCGGCGGCATCAACAACCACACCGGTCGCGTCGATGCACGCTACGCCAGCATGCGCAACAACACCTCGAGCTTGGGCAACGGCGGCGGCATCTTCTGCGAAGGCCCCCACGGAAGCGCGACGGGCTTCACCATCCGCCTGCTCAACTCGGAACTGAAAGAAAACAAGACACGCGGCGAAGACGGCACCGCCACCGACCCGACAGGTCGCGGCGGCGGCATCTACCTGAAATACGGCTCCATCTACGCCCACAACTCGCAAATCATTAAAAACAAGGCCAACATCAACGGTGGCGGCTTGAACAACCACGATGGCTCCATCCTCGTGTATGGCTGCGAAATCAGCGACAACCGCGCCGAAAACGGCAGAGGCGGCGGCATCTACACCCAAACGGGTAGCATCACCACAGGCCCCAGCCTCGTTGGCTCCAACTCCAACGCCACCGTCATCAGTGGCAACTACGCCAAAGTGAACGGCGGCGGCATCAACAACCACAACGGCGACATCTACCTCAACGGCGACCACATCATTGAAAACATCGCCGAAACCGGACACGGCGGCGGCATCTACATCGCCAACGGCACCATCGACATGTTTGGCGGCAAGATTGCCAACAACGAGGCCAAATTGGGCGACGGCGGCGGCGTGTGGAGCGGCGGCGGAACCTTCAACATCCAAAAACGTGAAGGCAAACCCGTTGTCACCATCATTGATGCCGAGGTCATCAGCGGCACCGAAGCCAAAATACACTACCACATCGTCGACAAGGGCAGTGGCGAACTCGACTTCCCCACCGGATCCAACGGCACACACGGCGTCATCTGGGGCAGCGACCCGGACGACGTGGCCAATGCCGAGGTGAGCGGCAGCTTCGGCAGCGACCCATACAAACAGGATGCAGTTGCTGGCGACCAAGACGGGGAAAACTACTGCTTCAGGGTAACGATTACCACTGGACTCTCTGCAGGCAACACGTATTATGTGAAGACCTACGCCACCAACAACGAAGGCCAAACCACCTACAGCGACGTGGCTGTCTTCACCACCTTCAGCAGCACGCCCTCCGTCATCTCGGGCACCGTGGCCAACATCACCAAGAACAGCGCGGAAGGCAGCGGCAAACTGCTTTACTCCAACGGCGCCACCAAATGCGGCGTGGTCTATATCCAAAAGGACGGCAACCTCGGCAGCTTGTCAGATCTCGAATTGGGCAAGGAGGATGTCTTGGAAGTGAATGAAGAAGGCACTTTCGAGGACGACTATTTCTTCACCCTCAACCTGCCTTCGCTTGAATCGGGCAAGAAATACTTCGCCCGCGCCTACGCCACCAACGACAACGGCACGGCCTACGGCGACACGGTGAGCTTCGTCACCTTGAAAGACACCCCCGACATGGGCAGCAACCTCGTGGTGGTCGATCCAGAGCAAATCACCGCCAACGACGCCCATTTCTCGTTCACCATGCCAAACTCCACCGACTGGAGCACCATCACCCTATACGGCTTCGTGATCAGCGAAGACGACGACCCGGAAATCCATGCCGACGGCGACCACACCATCGTGTTCACCACGGCACCCAGCAGCGGCTACACCTTCGCCAAGAAGGCCTCTGAAGACACGCCAAATCCTATCGTCCTCAATCCGGGAACGACCTATTATGTGCGCGCCTTCGCCTCCAACATCGCCAACCCAGGCACCGACATCTCCAACTACTCGGTTACCGCAACCACGCAGTTCTTCACCAAGGATGATGCTGGCAAGCCCATCGTGAGAAACATCAATATTTCGACCATCACCCAAAATTGCGCCGACATCACCGGTGCCATCAAAGACGCCGGCACCTCGGCCATCACCAACTACGGCATCGTGTGGAGCCAAACCAACGAACAACCTGAAGTGGGTGCCGAAGGCTGCTACAACTACGACCTCACTACTGGCATCCCCGCCGTGAACGCGAACTTCACCGTACACATGCCCGGCACGCAAGACACCCTGAAGCTGAACACCACCTACCATGTGCGCACCTACGCCAAAAACACCGCAGGCTACGGTTACAGCAACAAGTTCAACTTCTCCACCCTGCCCGTGAACATCCCAGAAGTCATCATCAACCAAGTGGTGTACATCACCAAGACTTCGGCCAAGGCACTTTGCTCGGTGAACGACGGCGGCGACCAAGTCACCGACTGGGGCCTCAAATGGAACGTCACGGAAAACATCGCCGATGCCACCACCGCCGACATCAACCAGCCTGGTGGCACTTTGACGAACAACACATTTGAAGTGCCGCTGAGCGGACTGAATGAGGGCACCAACTACTACCTCTGGGTGTATGCCACCAACAGCGTGGGCACCCACACCACCTCGCACTATGTGAGGTTCAAGACCGCCTACGACGAACCAGAGGTGGAAACCAAGCCCATCAGCGCCATTGCCTACGACGCCAATGCAGCGGCAGGCCACCAAAACACGGCCACGTTCAATGCAAAGGTCACCCCGCAAGGCACCCAAAGCGTCAAGACCTACGGCGTGTGCTGGAGCACCAGCGACAACCCCTTGCGCATGACTTCGGACTACACCGATTCGGGCTTCGAAGAAACCACGGGCGACTTGTCCTCTGCACTTGAATACAACTACGCAAACAAGGTTCAAAAATACTCCAACACGAAGTATTATGTGAGGGCCTACGCCAGCGTGAACGAACCCGACACTATCAACAACCTTGCCGAAATCGTCTATAGCCCCGCAAAGCAAGAGTTTGTCACCCTGCCCTCCATGAAGACCGACGGAGCCAGCACCATCACCCACAACAGCGCAACCTTGGGCGGCACCATCGTCAGCCGCGACATCAACGGCTATCTCATTGGCGGCAAATATGGCATCTGCTGGGGCACCTCGGCCAACCCCACCAAGGGAACAGACAACTTTGTGGAAGGCGACATTAACGCAGCCAACGGCAACACCTTCCCCTACACCTTGAACGCCACTGGGCTCACACCCAACACCACCTATTATTATCGCGCCTACTACTACAAGGGTGAGGGCAACATCGCCTACGCCAAACAAGCGGCCAGCACCTTCACGACCAAGAGCTACGTCCTTGAGGTGTTCAGCGCAAACGAGGCACAAGGAACGGTGAACCCGACCCGTGTCGGCTTGAACCAAGGCGAATACGTCAGTGTGTATGCCAACCCTGTGGCAGGCTATGAATTGGATAGCTGGACAGTGAGCTCTGGAACCATTTCGGATAGCACCGACAACCCCGTGACCTTCACCATGGGCACCGAAAACGCCACGCTGACGGCCAGGTTCAAAGTTGCCGAATACACCATCACCGTCCAAGCCAGCCCATCTGATGGCGGCCTCGTGAGCGGCGGCGGCAATACCTTCCTCTATGGCCAGACTACCACCCTCAATGCCACGGCCAACGCCGGTTACGACTTCGTCAACTGGACCTTGAACGGCGAGGAAGTTTCTGATGAAGCCGAATTTAGTGTCACCGTGACGGGCAATGCCACATACGTTGCCAACTTTGAAGCCAGCAAGGGCAACCCGACTTCCTACAATGCACCTACCTCGCGCCCGCGCGACATCTACCCTGCCCCGGCCCGTGAGCCTTGGGACTGGGACGATGACGACTTCATCGTTGCGTCAGACACCCTGACGGAAGGCGACGCCCCCAACGCGGAAGACGAAGAGCTGCGCGCCGTGCGCGAGCGCATCAGCCGCACCGTGACCGAGCCTGTCGATGTGCCTCAAATCATCGAAAACAAGGCCACTGAAGGCAAGGGCGGCGGCATCTACATGGAAAACAACGACCCCGCCAACCCCACGAAGCTCGTCTTCGCTGGCGGCGACTCCGATGATACAAAGGGTAAAATCCTCTACAACTTCGCTGGACAAGCCGGCGGCGGCATCTATATCGCGAGGAAGGCCTACATGCAAATGAAAGGCCACTGCGAAGTGAACGCCAACTGGGTGCCCAAAGGCAAAGACGGCGGCGGCATCTATCTCGCCGGTCGTCTGTATGTGGGCGAAAACTGGGACGACGCCCTCACGGCACACGCCCTTAAGGTGAGACGCAACTTCGCCACCGACGGCAGTAAGGATGATGTCGTGGAGCTCTATGGCAAACAAAACCTCACCCTCACCGAAAAGAAAATGCGCAGCAACATCCTGCTGGCCAGAAACCACTATGTTTGGGGTCCAGACAACGTTGACGGACAAATCGCTGTGGAAGACACCGCCAACGTCATCACCATCCTGTCCAACATCTCCGGAAAGCACATCTCTGACCCATCCCAAAATGTGACAGCGGAAACCAACATGGGCTTCAGCGTGAAAGAAGGATTCTGCCCCGTTGTGGCCACCGCTGGCGAATTCCCCAACGAAACAGCCAATTCGGGTCACTACCTGAACGACGGCGAAATGGCAAACGGGAAAACTTTCGCCGAGGAATATGAGAAATGGCTTGCCAATCTCATGCCCCAAGGCGGAGAAATGGGTTTGACCGACAACAGCGCCATTTTCGAAGACTCCGAGACCTATATTGCCATCCATAGCTTCTTTGACAACCAACCCTTCCGCGCCAAGTTCATCTACCTCTGGGGCAGCTGGACCAACCCTGCCGTGCAAAGCGACCCGGAATACCTCAGACCCATGTATGGCGGCAACGGCCCTGGCGACGAAAACTGGCTCGGACACTACATCATCAAGAACAGCGAGAACACCCAACCACAAAGCACCAACGACACGCTCACCATCCCCAGCACCGACACCAAGGCTGACACACTTGTATGGGAAATCTACAGCGAGGAGGGCCTGGCATGGTTCTCCAATTATGTGAACGGCCTGAACTCGTTTTCCACCGGCGACGTGGTCCCCGGCACCAGCGACACCATCCACCGCAAATACAACAAAAACGTCAACCCCTACGCCAAGGCCAAGTTGATGAACGACCTCGACATGCGTGCCCACTTCTGGGTGCCCATCGGCTCGGTGACGAAGTACAACGAAGGCGGCGTGTCATCCGGCGGCGACATCTACACCGATGAAGCGGCCAATCCCCACCCCTTCAAAGGTGAGTTCGACGGCCAAGGCCACGTCATCAAGGGCATCGACTGCCGCTTCCTGACGGGCATCGAGAAGTTCGGCCTCTTCGGCGACCTCAGCGATGGCGCAGTGGTGAAGAACGTCTTCGTTGACGATGCCTTATATGCCACCGACAAGATCAATAATAATTTTGAATACATGCTTGGCGGCATCAGCGGCGTAATGTCGGAGAACGCCATCCTATCAGGTGCCGAAGCACGCGCCACCTTCGACTTGACCGTTTGCTACCCCGACAGCACATACGCTGGCGGCCTCGTGGGCAAGACCCGTGGCACCAATGAAAACAGGGCGCTCATCCACTCATCCATGGCCATGCCCGAAATCAAAGGCGAAGCCGACTATGTAGGAGGTCTTGTTGGTTACTTGCATACTTCCGACAGCTTGATCAACAGCTTCTCGAATCCGAAGTTCCTCAATGCCCCTGCTGCTGGCACGTATTTTGGCGGCCTTGTCGGCGTGAACAAGGGTTTGGTGGAGAACTGCTACGCCCGCTTGCAAGACGGAAGCAGCGAAACAAGCTTGGGCTTTTTGGCTGGCACCAACGAAGGAGACATCAAGTATTCCTATATCCCCAATGGTAAGCGCTATTTGGGCAACGGCACCGAAAACGGCCTGACAGACCACACCAACTACGGCCTCACCCAACGCAACAGCGACGACGGCAAGTACAACTACGCCCACAAAGACCAGCAAATGGATGCCACGACCAACGGCTACGCCGAAAACGGCATCTTCAAAGGCCTGCTGCCCACGCTCAACAATTGGGTGAGAAAGCAAGATTTCGACTCCACCAACTGGGAAAACACCAAAGGATACGCCCAATGGAGCCGCACCCTCGCCTCCGACATCAACGGCGACTACCCCGTGCTCATGCTCGGCGACTTCAGAAGCCTCGGCTCCGCCGACAACATCTTCATCCACTACGACGACAGCCTGTCGCATCTGGTGGAAAAATTCAACGGCGACGACTACACCGCCGACCACCCGCAAATCTTCGTCTATGACGCCGACAGCTCATGGGTGAACAATAACTCCAACGTGAGCATCTTCATCGACGAAAACGTGGGCCTCACGCAAAACACGGGCAACGTGCTCAACAACGTGCGCGTCGGCGTCACCCTCGACAACAGCAAGAAAGGCTCCGGCGACTGGCACTTCTTCGCTTCGCCGCTCAAGGACGTCCCGCTCGGACTGGAATACCACACCAAGGATGCCGAAGACTGGTATAAGGAAATGATCAACCACACCGGAACCTCATACATCCTGCCCGGATATGGCACCACCAGCGGCGGCACCTCTGAAGACGTGGAATCAGACAACAATGTGTATCCCGGACACCAGAGCAATGCCATCACCCACGCCACATGGTCGGACAGAAACTACACCGACCCGCCCAAGACCACTTGGAGCACCACCAAGCCTGGCTTCTTCCCCACCAACACGCCTTACGGCACCTGGAGACCCCAGAACGGCGGTCATACCGCTGACGCAGTGGGAGGCTACTTCGACTTCTACTGCTACGACGAAGCCACCTACCACTGGATCAACTTCAAGCGCGAAGGCTCCGCTAACTACATGGACCACTGGTACGAGAACGAGAACAGCCATGGCAACCACAACAAGCTGCAGTACTTCAACGAAACCACGTTCCTGGAAGGCAAGGGCTATCTGGTTGCCGTGCGCGACACCACCATGTTGATGGCCGACGGAACGCTGAACAACGACAGGAAAAAGGCGAGTGTCAGCTACTCCAACGACGACTACATCACCCCCTACTGGCCCAGCTACGCTCAAATGCTTCGCGCCGTCAACTTAGTGGGCAACCCCTACCAGAGCTACTTGGACTTCACCAAGTTCGCCGAAACCAACAGTGCCTACCTCATCGGTGGCAACCAAGCCTCCTACGCCGTGATGGACCAAGACAGCACGAGCTACATCTACTACACGGCCAAGGCTTCCATCAACGGCATCGACGCCTCGCCTTACATCCATCCCATGCAAAGCTTCTTCGTCAGGGTGGACTACGCCGAAGACGACAACGTACCGGTTACCGGTAAGAGCCTGACCTTCGAGAACGACATGCGTATCGCCGCCAAATGGCGCCCGGGACTGGAAACCACGGAAGGCATCTCGCCCTACAGAGGCTTGCGCCCCAACTACCCGCTGGTCAACCTCATCTGCACCGACTCCAACGGCAAACGCGACTACACGACCGTCGAAACCGGACGTCCCGATGTGGGCGGCGGACACAAGATGCGCGGCCTCCATGCCGGAAACGCCGTCATCTACGCCCATTACAACAACAACAGCTACCAGACGGCCTTCACGCCTGCCGGTGTCAGCGAAGTGCCCGTGCGCTTCGACGCCATCGAGCCTGACAACTTCACCATCCGCTGGAACACGATGCACGGCGACTTCAGCTACCTGCATCTCATCGACAACCTCACCGGCATGGACATCGACTGCCTCAGAAACAGCGAATACCGCTTCCAAGGCAACCCGACGGACTACAAGTCGCGCTTCAAGCTCGTCTTCCACTGCACCGGCATCGACGAGGAACCCGACGACACAACCAACGACAATGGCACAACCAACTTCGCCTTCCAAATGGACGACGAACTCGTGGTGAACGGCGAAGGCACGCTCCAGCTGTTCGACATCAACGGCCGCTGCCTGCTGAGCACGCAAGCCGTGGGTGAGCAAAGCACCATCAGCCTGCCGCGCGTGGCCGCTGGCATCTATGTGCTGCGCCTCACCAGCCACAACCAAACGAAAGTACAGAAAATGGTCATCAAATAAATAGGAAAGGTTACTACAATGAACAAGAAGAATATTTTAACTACCATCGCTCTCTTTACACTACTGCTTTTCAACAGCAACTTCAAGAAAGCCAACGCCCAGGTGTTCATCATGACCGAAGACGAATACCACTACAGCAACCGTACGCCCTCGACGGGTATCGGCATCCTGCCCGACCTGCCCGACGACAACGACCTCACCTCCGACGCCTACGCTCCTCTGGGCAACGGCATCCTGGTGCTGGGATGGCTCAGCGGAGCCTACCTTTTGGGTCGCCGTCGCAAGCACGACAACGACTAAATCAGGCATCTTTCGTGCCTACCCTTTCCTCCCGTTTCGGACCATAACGGAACAGGCGCCTCTCCCCTTTTTGGGAAAGGCGCCTTTTTTTTGTGCGAAGCGAAACAAAAAAAACAGGCCAACCCACAAAAAACACTACCTTTGCAAAAAATATCCGCCATGCCCATCACATCATTCGACTTCCTGAAAAACCTGCGCCCCGACCGTTTCTTCCTCTTGGCCGGTCCGTGCGTGATTGAGGACGAGAACACTCCCCTACGCATTGCCGAAACCCTGAAAAACCTCTGCCAGAGGCTCGACATCCCACTCATCTTCAAAGGTTCTTACCGCAAAGCCAACCGCACCAGGCTCGATTCCTTCACCGGCATCGGCGACGAAAACGCGCTGAAGGTGCTGCAAAAGGTCGCACAAGACTTTGAACTTCCCGTGGTGACCGACATCCACGCCGCCGAGGAAGTCCAGATGGCCGCCTCCTACGTCGATATGCTGCAAATCCCGGCATTCCTTTGCCGCCAAACCGACCTCCTTGTGGCCGCCGCCAAAACGGGCAAAGCCATCAACATCAAGAAAGGACAGTTTGTTTCGGGCGAGGCGATGGGTTTTGCCGTCGAGAAAGTGCGGCAATCGGGCAACGAGAAGGTGATGCTCACCGAGCGCGGCTCGATGTTCGGCTACCAGGACTTGGTGGTGGATTATCGCAACATAGCCGCCATGCAGCGTTTTGAGGTGCCTGTGGTCTTGGACATCACCCATTCCCTGCAACAGCCCAACCAAGGCAGCGGCGTAACAGGCGGGCAGCCCGAACTGATTGGCTTGATTGCCAAGGCGGGCATCGCTGCGGGTGCCGACGGCCTCTTCATGGAAACCCATCCCCACCCCGAACAAGCCAAGTCGGACGGAGCCAACATGCTCCGCTTGGACCGTGTGGAAGACTTGCTACAACGCTTGGTCAGGATCAAAGAAGCCTTATAACTAAAAAAGGCACCTCTCGGTGCCCTTTTTAGTTGCCTTTGTCCTCTGCCCTATTCCATTCTCATATTGACGATCTGGCCCGTTTGCGTGTCGAACACGAGGCGCGTATTCGACAGCGGTGCCATCAGCAGCGCACCCAATTGATTGACGGGAAGGCGTTCTTCAACGAGGGTACCGTTGCGGAAGGTCACCTTCACGTTGGCCATTTCGGGCACACGGTAAAACACCTTGTTTTCATACGACATCGACTCGATGGCCGACTGGCTTGGCGCATTGATGGCAGCGGTAACATTGAGCGGCAGGGTTTGCACCGTGATGGGGCTGCCCATTCCGCTGCTGCCTGTGCTGAGGCCTTCCGACTCGGAGAACTTGGCCACGGTTTGCGTCGCCACCTCTTTCGATGGAATCACGTAAATGCTGCGCACCACGGTCTGAGTAACGCGGCTGCCCATGAACAGGCTCATGTATTCGGCCTCTAACTCGTCGAGCTTATCAAACATCAGTTGGAGCGATTCGGGCACGTAGGCCGTTTCGTAATAGCCCGACACGAGGTTGAGTTTCGCCTTGCGGATTTCCTCGATTTTGTCGGCAGCCTCGCGAGCCAGCTGGGCGTCGGATTTGCCCGATGACATCATCGTCAAGAAGTCGCTGCTCTTGGCTTTGGGCATGGGAAGCGGTTCGGCTTGGGGAAACTCAGCCACTTCCTCCGTTTCGGCTGCCTGAACGGCATTGCCGACACCCACGCTACGGATGATACCGTTGGGCAACAGGTCGAAATCCACCTTGCCAGCACCACGGCCGGTGTTCACATTGACGAAGAAGGTGGCGTTGGGGTCGGGTGCGGCCACCGAGGTCATGGTAACATCCAAGAGTTTGTACTCCTTGGAGCTGTATTCCGCATAGTCCTTGCCGCCGAAATAGTTGGAGGCGTAGCCCGCCAAAGGACCTTGTTCGCACTGGGTTTCTTCAATGACGAAGTCGAGGCGCAGCATGGTTTGCGGCAAGGCATAATAGAAGCCGCTGTGCTGGCCAGGATTCACGTTTTTCGAGAACGTGGTCGTGAATTGGGCGTTTAGTTGGCCGCCAGCCAAGGCCAAAGCCAACAAAAGCGCAAAGGATTTGAAGTTTCTTTTCATTTCGTAAGGATTTAATTTGGGGTCAAAAGTACGCAATTATTTCATTTCCGCAACATTTTTTTCGTGCCGGCTGAACAGCAGCAACGCCAAGAATGTCAGCAAACCATTGACAATCAGTATCTCAAAACCAAACTGATAGCCACCGAAGAGCGTTTGGGAATAGCGTTTCAGCAGGTAGCTGATGACGGGTGAGGCCACCGCGATGAAAGGCACCGCCTTGTCGATGACCTTTCTGTTTTTCACGAACAGACCGAAGGTATAAAGCCCGAGCAAAGGGCCGTAGGTGAAGCCCGCAATGTCGAACACCTTGTCGATCAACGACTCGTTGTGGAACGGGCGGAAAGCGATGATGACGAGCAGATAGAGCAAGGCAAACCCGACATGGATTCCTTTGCGGTAGCGCATGATTTGCTGCTCCGAGAGCTGTTTTTTGTCGAAATGCATGAAGTCGAAGCAAAACGTAGTGGTCAGTGCCGTTAGGGTGCCGTCGGCGCTCGAATAGCCCGCCGCCACGAGGCCGATGACGAACACCACCGCCGTGAACTTGCTCAGGCTGAACGCCACCGAGGGGAAAATCTTGTCGTTTACGACCACGCCCGCCTCGTTCACAGGCAGTTGAAAACCCGTTGCTTGGGCGTAGCAAATCAAGGCCGCACCGAGGCAGAGAAACAGCGCATTGACCACAATAAACAGCAGGCTTGAGGTCATCACGTTCTTTTGAGCGTCGCGCAAGTTCTTGCAAGTCAGGTTTTTCTGCATCATGTCTTGATCGAGTCCCGTCATGGTGATGGTAATGAACGCACCGGCCAGGAGCTGTTTCATCCAGAACTTGTTGTGTGTCCAGTCTGTTTCAAACATTCTGGTGTGGCCTTGTTCGGAGGCCGATTTCAGCAGGTCGCCGAGCGAGATGTTGAGGTTTTTGAGGATGAACCATGCCGTCAGGAAGGCCGCCAGCAACAGGAAAGTGGTTTGCAGCGTGTCGGTCCACACCACCGTCTTGATGCCCCCTTTGAAGGTGTAGAGCAAGATGATGGCAATGAAAATGACCGCAGGCACCCAAAAAGGAATCCCCCAATCCTTGAAGACGAACTCATACAGCACAAAGACCACCAGATACATCCGCAGCGCCGAGCCTAACAGCCGCGACAGGATGAAGAACGCCGCGCCCGTCTTTTCCGACCTGGGTCCGAAACGCATATTCAAATAGGTGTAGATTGAGGTGAGGTTGAGGCGGTAGTACAAAGGCAGCAAGACCAGCGCTATCACCGCATAGCCCAGCACATAGCCAAAGACCAGCGGCATATAGGTGAACTGTCCTGAACAGACGCCGCCCGGCACCGACATAAACGTAACGCCGGAAAGCGAGGCGCCGATCATGCCGTAGGCCACCACAAACCAAGGCGAGTTGCGGTTGCCCCGAAAGAAGGTCGCGTTGTTGGACTGACGCGAAGTGAAGTGGGAAATCACAAAAAGCAGCACCGTATAGAACACAAAAACGGTCAGGATGAGGGTTGCATTCATGGCATAAAGATTTTGAAAGCGCAAAACTACGAATATTTGTCACGCCGTGTCGCTTCGGTGAACGAAAAAGCCGTATTTTTGCGCCCCGAAATCGAAGAACCCATTTTTGAAATGAAAGCCTTTTACACCATTTTGCTGCTTGTCGTGTCGAATGTCTTTATGACTTTCGCATGGTATGGCCAGCTCAAGTTGCTCGAAATCGTCCCCTCGTCGAAAGACTGGCCGCTCTATCTGGTCATTCTCATGTCGTGGGGCATCGCCTTGTTCGAATATTCGTTTATGATTCCGGCCAACCGCATCGGTGCGGCCATCAACGGCGGGCCCTTCAACCTGATTCAGCTGAAAGTCATCCAGGAAGCCGTTTCGCTCACCGTGTTCACCGCCATCGTGATCACCGTGTTCAAGACCGAAACCTTCCGCTGGAACCACATCCTTTCTTTCGTATTCATCGTCTTGGCCGTGTTTTTTGCGTTCAAGAAATAAAAAATCATTATATTTGCAGGCTACAACAAACCTTTTAAGCACCTACAACCATGCAATTCTACGATATTGAATCCGTTTTCACCTTTGGAAAATACGAGGGCATGACCATCGCCGAGGTGTATGAAAAAGACCCTAAATACCTGAAATACTGCGAGGAGAACATCGACGAGTTCTATGTGTCGCCCTCGGTGATGCGCGAGCTGAAGTCGATGAACCGCGCCATCAACGACTCTGCCTTGCTGGATGTCAATTTCGACAAGATGAGCGACGACGAGATTGACAGTTTCATCAGCGGCCACGAGGAAGAAGACAGTTTCAATGAAGAACGCCTTGAGCGCGACTTCGACTGGGAAAACAACGACTTTGCCGACGACTCGCCCTTCGACGAGTTTGAGGACGAGTATGACGAGGAAGACTTCACCGACGAATTTGGCGACAGCTTCGACGAGAGTTTCGACGGCGGCTTCGAGGAGCTGTTTTGACCTTGCGACAGCGGCACCGTTCTTTTTTTCCAAAACCAGCCATAAAAACGAATAGCGGAGATTTCCATCTCCGCTATTCAATTGTTATAAATAAATTACTGAATCACAGCAACTTCTTCTTCAAAGTCTCGATCATATCGACCGTCATCTTGTCGAGGTCGTACTTGGGGTTCCAGCCCCACTCGGCGCGGGCGCAGCTGTCGTCCATCTTGTTCGGCCAGCTGTCGGCGATGGCCTGACGAATCGGGTCGAACTTGTACTCCATCTCGAAGTTCGGATAATACTTCTTGATGGCGTTGTAGATGATTTCCGGGTCGAAGCTCATGGCCGTCACGTTGAACGAGTTGCGATGAACGAGCTTGCTCGGGTCGGCCTCCATGATGTCCACCATAGCATCCAAAGCGTCAGGCATATACATCATATCCATGTAGGTGCCTTTGCTGATGGGGCAGTAGAACTTCTCGCCCTTCACGGCAGCGTAGTAAATCTCCACGGCATAGTCGGTGGTGCCGCCGCCAGGCAAAGTCAGGTTGGAAATCAAGCCCGGGAAACGGACGCTACGGGTGTCCACACCAAAACGGGTGAAGTAATAGTCGCTCAGCAGTTCGCCCGTGACCTTCGTCACGCCGTAAATCGTGTTCGGGCGCTGGATGGTGTCTTGAGGCGTGTTGTCGTGTGGTGTGCTGGCACCAAAAGCACCGATGGATGAAGGCGTGAAGACGGCGCAGTTGAAGATGCGAGCCGTTTCAAGGCAGTTCACCAACGAACCGATGCCAACGTTCCAACCCAGCATGGGGTTCTTTTCAGCCGTGGCCGAAAGGATGGCGGCGAGGTTATAAATCGTGTCGATGTTGTAGCGTTTCACCACCTCAACGATTTGCATGATTTGCGTCGAGTCGATTCTTTCAAAAGGACCGGTCTCGGCAATTTCACCGGTCAAAGGGCGAAGATCCGAGGCCACCACATTCTCGTTTCCGTATGTGGCACGGAGCTTCTTCACCAATTCTGTTCCGATCTGTCCGCCGGAACCAATGATCAATATTTTCTTCATTTTGTTATCTGTTTTAATCCATTTATCCGAACCAAGGCCCTACATTTTCGCCTTTTATCGTCATGGCGGAGGAACATCCGCCATCCCCCATGCGCGAATGTTGTCTCTTCCGCATTAGGGATTGCGGGTCAAGCCCGCAATGACGGTAAAGGTCTTGTGTAGTGTTCCAAGGTCTCGTGCATTTTTACTTGAGGATTCCTAATTCCTTACCAATCTTCACGAAGGCGGCGATGCACTTGTCAAGATGCTCACGCTCGTGGGCGGCGCTCACTTGAACGCGGATACGAGCCTGTCCCTTCGGCACCACAGGATAGTAGAATCCCGTGACGAAGATGCCCTCTTCCTGCAACTTGGCGGCAAATTTCTGCGACAGCGGGGCATCGTAGAGCATCACGGCGCAAATGGCGGATTGCGAAGGCTTGCAGTCGAAACCAGCCTCGGTCATCTTCTTGATGAAGTAGGCCGTGTTCTCATGCAACTTGTCTTGCAGCGTGTTGGTCTCGCTCATCATCTCGAACATGCGGATGCCAGCGGCCACAAGGCCCGGAGCCATCGAGTTGGAGAACAGATATGGACGGCTGCGCTGGCGCAACATGTCAATGATTTCCTTGCGACCCGTGGTGAAGCCACCCATGGCACCACCAAAGGCCTTGCCGAGGGTACCGGTCAGGATTTCAATCTGGCCACGGAGGTTGAAGTGCTCGGTCACACCGCGACCGGTCTTGCCGACCACGCCAGCGGAGTGGCTTTCATCGACCATCACCATGGCATTGTATTTCTGTGCGAGTTCATAGATCTTGTCTAACGGGCAGACATTGCCGTCCATCGAGAACACGCCGTCGGTGACGATGAGGCGGAAGCGGCAGCCTTGCGCGTCTTGCAGTTGCTTCTCAAGGTCGGCCATGTCGGCGTTGGCATAGCGGAAACGCTGGGCCTTGCAGAGGCGCACGCCGTCGATGATGGAAGCGTGGTTCAAAGCATCGGAGATGATGGCGTCGTCGGGACCGAGCAGAGGCTCAAACACACCGCCGTTGGCATCGAAGCAAGCAGCGTAAAGGATGGTGTCTTCCGTGCCGAAGAACTCAGCAATCTTGGCTTCCAACTTCTTGTGGAGGTCTTGGCAGCCGCAGATGAAGCGGACCGAAGCCATACCATAGCCACGGGCATCCATGCCGTCCTTGGCGGCTTGAATCAGTTCGGGGTTGTCGGCGAGGCCGAGGTAGTTGTTGGCGCAGAAGTTGAGGCACACCTTGCCGCCAACCATGATTTCAGCGCCTTGCGCGCTCTCGATGATGCGTTCACGTTTATAAAGGCCATCGGCTTCAATCTGAGCCAATTCCTTCTTCAGATACTCTTGAAAATTTGCGTACATGTTTATTAAGTTTGATGTTGTTTGATTGCTATTTGTTTGAATGACGCGAGACGCGGGACTGCGAAACGCGAAACTTTGGCTGCAAAGGTACGAAAAGGATTGATAGGTTGGAACGATTTTCTACGGAATTTTCTTTTGGTACAAATTTTCAATTCAATCGTAATCTGTACGGAAAGCATCAGAAACCATAAACAAAAATCCCCGACCCGAAGGTCGAGGATTGTAGGGCTGTCGTATCACGGCAGCTGCTTTGTCGTATTATAGCGGCTGCCACGGTGTGACAGCCCTACTGCCGATGCGGTTATTCCACCATGACCTTCCGTGTAGCACCGCCCAATTTCACAAAATAAAGCCCTTGTGGCAATTCAACGATTTCCTTTCCGTCGATTTCCATGATCAAAGCAGGCTGTCCCAAAGTATTCGTGACAATCATTTTGCCCGAGCCTTCAACGGTGAAACTGTGGGTGGCTGGATTGGGATAAACCTGAATGAGCTGCTCTTTCGATTCAGAAACCGAAGTCGGGGATTTCAGGTGATGGTACAAAAAGTCGCGGGTGATTTCGAAGCAAGCGTTGAATTTTTCCTCAATCAAGGTGGAAAACACCGAAGTGAGATAGAAAGCATGGCCCTCGCCCTCGAAAGGATGAAAGCCGAAATCGCTGATGCCCAATTCGTTGAAGCGACCGACTATAGCATTCGAACCGTACATGTATGGCATTACATTGGGGAGAATCCCATTGTAGCAATAGCCCGAATCGTAAGGAACGGTGGTGTCGTCGGTGCCGTGAATCAAGCACAGCGGCACATATTCCTCTTTGCTAATGACACAAAGGGCATCCACACCGCCCCAATGCGGAACGGCTCCAGCCACGGCAGGCGAAAAACCCGCGTATTCCTCATAGCCCGAACTATGCATCGAGCCTAAATCGGGGTCTTGGAAGGTCTCGGCAGGACGCTCGCTCTCGTTCATGAAAAGCTCACACATGATGGCGATGGAACCGGCCGAGTTGCCGAGCAGAAAGACTTGCGACGTGTCAATCCTGTATTCCTCGCCATGGAATTTGAGAAACCGTATTGCCGAACTGACATCTTGCGAAGCCATGTAGGCAGTGCGAACCAACGACGTGGCATTGAGGTTCCAGAACGAAAGCAAACGGTAGTCGATGGAGGCCGCCGCATAGCCATGCTTGGCCAAGCGTGTGCAATAGGCCTGCATGTCCACAAAATCGCGACCGCCAGCGACGAAAGCCCCACCGAAAACGGTAATCACCAACGGACGCGCCGAAAGGGT
The DNA here is from genome assembly GCA_902791165.1 of uncultured Bacteroidia bacterium. Lineage (GTDB taxonomy): Bacteria > Bacteroidota > Bacteroidia > Bacteroidales > F082 > Limimorpha. The sequence continues at coordinate 28,075 of CADAVB010000021.1, read as the reverse complement.
GTCGCCTTGCGGCTCGTAGAAGTCGAGATACAGCGTGGTGGGCGTTGTTTCCCCCTCCTTGTTGGCACTGCTGAAAGGGATATTCGTGGAAACGGTCACTTCGTCAAAGACGGGCTCGGCATAGCGCACACCTTGTGCCATTGCCATATTCGTGAACAAGCAACACAACAGGCCAATTACGGCTAAAAATCCAGTTGTTTTCATTCTATTCATTTGATTGATGTTTTGGAATTCACTGCAAAAGTAGGAAAAAACCAGAAAACCAAAACTGTTTTTAAACGTCCGTTTTTGACGGGTACAAATTTTCGATTCGATTGCAAATCTATACCCGAAAAAACGGCATAAAAATAATTGCTATATGCGTCAACCTCTCTTATCTACCAACTCAAAAGTCCCATCCATCCGTTGAACAACCATCAATTGTTCTTTTCTTTCCGCTATTTCTTGGGAACGAAGTACGCCCAAAGTCTTTCCAAACTCTACTTTTGTTTCCATTCCTTGTTCGCTGATGAAGACACAATACGAACGTACCTCATTAGTGGTTGGATTGGCCACGGTCTTTACTTGCATTTTACCATGCTGATTAGCGAAATCCATCAATGAGAAACTGAACATTTTGATACCAAGTCCAGACTTTGTTGAAGAACTGATCGAGTCTTTTTCAGCCTTTTGGTTATCAACTTTTGGTTTTCTCAACCGTGCAAAATAATACCAGATAAACAAAGCAAGAAGTGGAAGCACCACAGCTACAATGATGACTGGTAATAAAACATCTTCGACAAATCCATAACCATAGTCTGAATTTCCAATCAACACGCATGCACCAGCCAAAAGCCAAACGGCATACGCCATGATGGTAATTTGCCAACCTTTGCTTAATGATTGAAACCTATTCAAAAGTGAACCATTTGGCTTTTTCTTTTCTTGTTCTTGTAATTCTCCGCCACAGTATTGACAGAACACGGAATCATCCGCAATTTCTTTTCCACAATGTTTGCAATACATAACTCTTTGATTATAATTCAACATCCATTGAACTCACTTCTCTTTCATCAGGATTCTTTGTTTCATCCACAATCGGTTTTACACTCATTGAATAGGCATTGTTTTTTCTCAAGCCTCTCCAATCTATTAGGCATAATGTCGCCAAAATGATGAGCAATGCTGGTGAAATGAATTCCCAAATGTCAAAATAATGGAAATCAATTGCTGATGGCAGAAGCATGAACATAACGGTATATGCCACTACTTTCAGCGTCTTCTGCCACCATTTCGTTCCCGATTTTCGAAAGCGCCACAAATAAAGGCCCAAACCAACAAATTGAATGGCACCGATGAATTCATTGATCACAAGACTTTGCGCTTTAGTAGGGTAACCAATTTGCTGATATGCGTCAATCGGTCTGATAAACATATTTGGTGAAATAGGTTGTGGAAGCGAGTGGTCAGGAAAATCAAGTTTGGTCAAAAAGACCACCGCAGCAACAAACATAACTATGCCAAATGCGATGGAAATACCACCAACCACCTTTAATACAATGTGTTTTTCCAATGGATTCTCTATACAATTTTTCTTTCCCAAATGGCCCATCATCCACCAAAACAAGAAGCCTAATACAAGAAAGCCCTGAAACCAATGCTCGTAAAACTCATTTTCTGTCATAAGTATTTGATTTTATTTTTGTTAGAAATCATAATTAGGAAAACGACGAGATAATTCCAATGATTCCGATAATTGCCATGATGGAAAGAGCTATAATTCCAGCGATATTCCACCTTTTCTGTATTCTGTTGAATCTTTCCACATCTCCCATCCTATCCTCACCATATACTTTCCATGCCCATCGGTTACCAAAGCCTCCCAAAAAGAATCGGAATATTTGATTAACCCCAGGAATCAAAACGATTACAAACTGCCACATACAACCATTGAACAAGCACCAAAGCAAAGGGAATGTAAACGCACCAAAATTCCAGCCTCTCACGGGTTGGAGTTCATCTTGCAAAAACACTTGTTCGGCTAAAGTTTCAGGATTTGCCGTTTTTTGTGATAAATCCACATTTTCTACAAATTGTGTCGGCTCAATTCCAAAGCCGTTTTCGAAATTATTATCCATACTATTTTAGTTTTTATTATTTGACTTTTCTTATCCCTTTAATTGCGTTTTCAAGGTCCTTTTTCCAATATTTCTCTTCTGAAATCCTGTAACTCGTCGTAATAGTCACACATTTACGAGGTGCATAAAAAGAATACCCATCTACATGTGTTGGAGTGGGTTTCATCCTATCATACTCCCAATGAATCGAAGTTTCATTATCTATTTTGATATAGTGTGGACCTTGTAGGTTCCTCGGATTCGCACCAGTTGATGTGAGTTCTTCCATCAAATACTCATACAAATACTCAACTTCCTCATCATTAAATCTTTCTCCATTTCGCAACATCTCAACAATATCAACATAATCGTCTTGGTATATTTTAACCTGAATTCTTGCATATTTTGAATCATCCTTTGGCTTGAAATTATACTTAATATCAAAGTCTTTAGCATCACTTAAAAACATTGTTTCTGGAATTGAAATTGAATAATCACCTATCTCGTACCTGTCCAATTCTTGATCCTTTTCCAATTCATCATCAATCACTTCAAACAATCTATGGTAGATTTCCCCAACTTCTTCATTCTCGTAATAAAATGTGCAAGAATCCATAAAGTTTGGACTTAATAATCTGTACGCAATACCTTTGTTTTCGTTATAAGCATAAGTAATAACTTCTGTTGCTAATCCAATTCTACTTTTTAATGCATCTTTCATCTCTTGCATGTTTTTTCCCGACTTCAGAAATGGGAAACTCTCCCCATCTGTCGCGTAATCAATGGCTCGCAAAACAACAAAGCCTCTTCCATCGTTTTTTTCCTCAACTTTTATATCTATTGGGACGACTATACCTTTTGACATATCACTTTGTTCATTTTTATCGACATTATTGTTTTTTATCACAATAACAAAAACAACAAAAATGATTAAAAAAGCGAACAATAGAATTCTGAAGTTATACTTACCATTGTTTTTCCTGTTTTTATTGTTTTTTTCATCTTTGTTTTCAACCATTGACTCATTTCTTACATCATTGGATTGATCAAGCGACACATCCTCCGTGGAAATCAAATTATCGGGTTCTCTTATCATTTTAATTTTATCCTCCTTTTAATGCAACAAAAAACAGCGTGGAATCAATTCCTTGCTTGAACCTCAGGGTTTCCACGCCCTACCTATCTAACAAGTCTTCCACGCCGTAACCAGTACGGCATTTGCAACTTGTCCTTGATAGGTATGCCCCTCAAGCGGGGACTAGTGGAAAATTTGAGGTTCAAGGACAGCAACAAGTGCTATCTGCTAATATGTAAGTTTCTGTTTATTTTGTTCTTTCGTCTAATCCTATTTTAATTCAACTAATGATTTTATCTTGTTTACATAGTTTTCTACTTTTTCAAACAACGGCTCCACCTCTTCCTGATGCCACTCAATGAAATCATCATAATCGCCTGTCTTGCGCATGTTTTGGAGTCGAGCCAAAAGCTTAGCATCTTCTTTCGAAATAACGCCAGTAACAACAAACTTCTGTCCTATCATCCCAATCACGCCTTCATGGGATTTTGCAACAATCCCATTTTGAATCAACAGAGCCTTTGATGCATAATAGGCTGCATAATACAAACGATTGGCAGCCAAAGTCCAATGGTTATCATCAGCGCAATCACGGGCTTCAACCACAGTTCCGTACGCTTTCTCAATGCGATACTTCACCAAGGCATCTCTTTCATCTTTTGTCAGCATAATTCAATCCCTTCCCGCATTACATTTTTATAAAAAGGCGTAATCTGCCGCTGCTGCCACTCTCTGTATGTATAAACCACAGGATTGATTTCCACACCAAGCGACCAACCCAATGAAATGAACGGGAAGACCCATCTGTCGAAATCTCCATTGCTAACCCTCTCGCCATCAACAAGTAACAGCAAGTCCCAATCCGAGTCAGGTTGTGCATCATCTCTCGCTTGTGAGCCGAAAAGCATCAATTTGGCATGATCGGGTAGTATCTCCTTGCCAAGTTTCCTTATCAATTCTTCTATTTCAAGTTGCCGGGCAGACATTTCTTGTTCGTTTTTCAGCCGCAAATATAAACATTTTTCCTTGATACAAGGTTTTTGTTGCCCTATCGCTTTATTTTGTACTTTTGCAGCAATTATCAAACAACCTTTAAAAATGAACAACGCCCTATACATTTATAACAGCCTCTCGCGCTGCAAGCAACCTTTCAAGCCTTTGAACGCCCCGCATGTGGGTATGTACGTCTGCGGTCCCACCGTTTATGGCGATGCTCACCTCGGCCACGCGCGTCCAGCCATCACTTTCGACTTGGTTTTCAGGTATTTGAAACATCTTGGCTACAAAGTCCGCTATGTGCGCAACATCACCGACGTGGGCCATTTGGAGCACGATGCCGACGAAGGCGAAGACAAAATCGCGAAGAAAGCCCGCCTCGAACACCTTGAACCGATGGAGGTGGCGCAATACTACACCAACCGCTACCACGCCGCAATGGACAAACTGAACGTGCTGCGCCCCTCGATTGAGCCGCACGCTTCGGGACACATCATCGAGCAGATTGCGATGGTGCAGAAAATCCTCGACCACGGCTATGCCTACGTCGAAAACGGATCGGTGTATTTCGACATCGAGAAATATAATAAGGAGCACCCCTACGGCATCCTTTCGGGACGCAATTTTGAGGAAATGCTTAACACCACGCGCGAACTGAGTGGTCAGGAGGAGAAACACAACCCCGTCGATTTCGCCCTGTGGAAAAAGGCTGAGCCTAAGCATATTATGCGCTGGCCTTCGCCTTGGAGTGACGGTTTCCCGGGCTGGCACATGGAGTGCTCAGCGATGGGTTGCAAATACCTTGGCGAGACCTTCGACATCCACGGCGGCGGCATGGACCTTATGTTTCCGCACCACGAGTCGGAAATCGCGCAGAGCGTGGCGGCCAACGGCAAACAGCCCGTCACCTATTGGATGCACAACAACATGATTACCATCGGCGGGCAGAAGATGGGCAAATCATTGGGCAACTTCATCACCCTCGATGAGTTCTTCAACGGCAGCCACATCAACGCCAAGGGCGAGGAGATGATTGCGCAGCCCTACAGCCCCATGACCATCCGTTTTTCTTCATCCTGCAAGCCCACTATCGCAGCACTTTGGACTTCAGCAACGAAGCCCTTCAAGCCGCCGAAAAGGGCTACAACCGCCTGATGGAAGCCGTGAAAGCCGCCAAGAACCTGAAAGCCACCGATGGCGCACAACCGCTTGACATCCAAAAAATTGTGGACGCCTGCTATGATGCCATGAACGACGACTTCAACTCGCCTATCGTCATCGCCAACCTCTTTGAGGCCGTGCGCATCGTGAACACCGTGAAGGATGGCAAGGCGCAAATCAACGCCGAGGAATTGGCTTTGCTCAACAAGCTGTTCCAAGATTTCGTTTTCGACATTTTGGGCTTGGTGGAAAGCAATGTCTCCGACGGCAGCGGTGCCCTCGTCGATGGCCTGATGCAGACCATCATCGACATCCGCAAGCAAGCCCGCGCCAACAAGGACTGGGCCACTTCAGACAAGATTCGTGACGAATTGGCCAAACTTCACATCACTTTGAAGGATGGCAAGGAAGGCACAAGTTGGGTAATGGATTGACCATGACCGATAACCCTGACCCTGACTGAATCCTTTCAAGGGTTGGTCTGGGTCAGGGTTCATGGTCAGGGTAAAAAAATAGCAATACTATGACAAAAAAGAACCTCCACAACTATCATTTCCGCAACCTCGTCTTCGAGGGCGGCGGCGTGAAAGGCATTGCCTACGTGGGTGCGCTTGAAGTGCTCGAAAAGGAAGGCATCCTGCAAAACATTGAGCGCGTGGCCGGCACTTCGGCAGGCGCAATGGTGGCCGTTTTGGTGGGCCTGGGCTATACCGCCAGCGAACTGAAAGACATCCTTTGGAAAATCAACTTCAAGAACTTCATGGACAGCTCGTGGGGTGTGGTGCGCGACACCAAACGCCTGCTCACCGACTATGGCTGGTACAAAGGCGACTTCTTCCGCAACCTGATGGGCGGCTATGTCAAAGAAAAAACAGGCGACAGCGAAGCCACCTTCAAGGACATTGAGCAGTTGAGAAAAAAGGGCAAGCCTTTCAGGGAACTCACTTTGGTTGGCTGCGACCTGACCACAGGATACGCCAAAGTGTTTTCGGCCGCCACCACCCCTGACGCCAAGGTAGCCGATGCCGCCCGCATCTCCATGTCGATACCGCTGTTTTTCGCCGCAGTGAAAGGCATCAACGGCGACGACCACATCTACGTGGACGGCGGATTGTTGGACAATTACTCCGTCAAAACCTACGACCAAATCGGGTTTGTGGCCGACAAAAACAACGCCCGACGCACGGAATACTATGAGAAAATCAACGAAAAACTGAGGGCTAAAAACTTGAGAATGAGAAGCTCCGCCAAGCCCAACGAATACGTTTACAACAAGGAAACCTTGGGCTTCCGCCTTGATGCCAAGGAAGACATTGACACCTATCTCAACCAAAGCAATCCGCCCACCAAGGAAATCAAGAGCTTCTTCACCTACACCAAGGCTTTGGTCACTGCACTCATCGACGCGCAAAACAACGTGCACCTGCACAGCGACGACTGGCAGCGCACGGTTTATATCGACACCTTAGGCATCGGGGCCACCGACTTCGACATTTCCGACACCAAGAAGACGAAACTCGTCGAGGCAGGCACGCTCTACACCGAAGCCTATTTGGAATGGTACAACAACGACGAAGAGAAGGCAAACAAATGAGGAACCGTATTGCTGTCGTTTTGTTGGCGCTCTGCCTCCATTGGGCCGCCTGGGCACAAAGTCCTACCCTTTTGAATGACAGCCACACCTTTTATGAAGCCGACCTCCGCTATGGGAAATTTCTGCCTTTCGACGTGGAAAACATCCCCTCCGTTTATGGCCTCGACCTCAAGATAGGCCGCCAAACCGACGGTCGCGCCGCATGGGAACGCGACTTCAACTATCCTTCCTACGGTGTGTTTTTCCGTTACTCGACCAACAATATGGACAGCGTCAAGTATGTCGGCCGCGATGAAAACGGCTATGAACGAGCCACTTGGGAACCTTTGGGCGATTGCTATTCCTTGGGTGGTTTCCTCAACGGGCATTTCTACCGAGGCAAATACTGGTCGCTCGACTACGGTCTCATGGGCGGCTTGTCGTTTTGGACCCGCCACGGCAACATCATCATCGGATCGGTGGCCAATGTGCATCTCTCCATGGAGGTTGGGCCGACGGTCAGGGTTGGAAACCAATTTGACCTGTTGCTACGCTACCAGCTCTCCCATACCTCCAATGCCGCTTTAAGGCTGCCCAACCGTGGCACCAACGCGCTCTGCTGGCAGGTGGGACTACGCTATCACCCCAATGGTCGCCCCGAACTTGTCCCCAAAGCAAAGCCGCGTCCAGCGTTCCAGAAGTACACTTCCCTCTTCGCCACCGAAACGGTGGGAATCTTGCAGACCAACGAATGGATGCGGAGCCATCAGACCGCCGACGGAACGATGGTCAGCGACTTGCCCTTCGAACGGCCCTATTACTTTGCCGACCAAGTGCAACTCGGCCTGCATCGTCAGTTCCATCCCAAGTTCAGCTACGACGTGGCCTTCGACCTCTGTTGGACTGGCGAAACCAAAAGAATGTACGAGAAGGCGCACCAGATGCACGCCGAAGGACATGAATACTTCACCGGCGACAACCCCATCCCGCTGATAGAATACGGCTTCGGGCGAAGCTTGCACCTTGCCACATCCTTCTTGTTTGAGGTCAATTACAACCGTTTTGCGTTTTGCATCGGTGGAGCCTATTACCTTTGGCATAGCATCTATCACGGCACCGACCAAAAGAAAACATGGGGCTTGGCCGAATCGTCGGAGAGCCATTTCGAGGACACTTATCTACCGCCTTGCTATCGCACTTTCTACGAGCGCATGGGCTTCAAGTACTACATGGGCGAGAGACGCAACTTGTTTGCGGGCTGTTTTATGAAAGTCCATAGCGGCGTCATCGACTATGCCGAGTTCACTTTCGGGATAAACTTGTTCGGTTGGGAGGACAAGAAATAAGCCTCACTCGCCGTAGTCGGTTTCTTTGAGGAGATGGCCTTGTTCGTTATAGAAGCGCCACTTGCCGCAGCGTTGTTCATCCTTATAGCAACCTTCCCAGCGCAAATTGCCGTTGTCCCAATAAACCTTCGTCACACCGTCCAGTTTGCCTCGCTTGAAATTGTCGATGCTTTGGGGACGCCCATCAAGGAAATAGGCTTTCCATTCCCCCTCGCGAAGTCCACCAGCAAGGCGGCCCTGCATTTTGACCTGTCCCGATTCATAATACTCGATTTCCTCGACGCAATTGCCCGACTTGTCGAGCATCTTCACCATTCTCGCTTGTCCGGATGGGAAACGGCTTTCCACCTGCTCCGTCAGGCTGGGCGTACAAGAGGCCATCATCATGAAAAAGGCCAATAAGAAAACTATTCTTTTCATTGTTTGTAATGGTTTTAAACTCCTTATTTTACAGACGTAAGCGTTGCGTCCCTATCGGTTAAATATCAGACGTTCTCCCGTGTTTCCCTCGATGAACTCGCCGTTTTCATACACCAGATTGCCGTTCACGAAGGTGTGGGTCACGCGCGACCGCATCCATTCGCGTTTGTAGGGCGTCCAATGGCATTTGGTAAATTCGTTGGCGGTCGAAATCAGGTGCTTTTCGCTCATGTCCACGAGCGCCAAGTCGGCGTGATAGCCTTCGCGGATGAAGCCTCGGCGGTCGATTTGGTACAAGATGGCCGGATTGTGACACATCAACTGCACCACTTGCGTAAAGGTCAGCTCGTCTTGATGCACCCATTCCAGCATCACTTCCAACGAATGTTGGATGGACGCAAATCCCGACTTGCTGGTGAAATAGTTGCCCGTGTATTTCTCGTTGCGGCGATGCGGCGCATGGTCGGAGCCAATGGTGTCAATCAAGCCGTTTTGGATGGCTTCCATCAACGCCACTTTGTTCTTTTCCGCCTTGATGGCTGGATTACACTTGATACTGAACTTCCTTTTTCGGTAGTCTTCGTCGGAAAACCGCAGGTAATGCGGACAGGTTTCTGCGGTTATCTTCTTGTCTTCCAACGGAATGTCATTTCTAAACAAGTCCAATTCCTTTTCCGTGGAGAGGTGTAGAACATGGAGTTTGGCGTTCGTTTCCAAGGCCAAATCAACGGCTTTCGAGGAAGACAGATAACAGGCCATTTCGGAACGTATCTTGGGATGCAGGTGGACTTTAGGCTCCGTGATTTCCCGGCTCACCATTTCCTCATACAGCTCCGAGTTGTGTCGTATGATTTCCTCGTCCTCGCAATGCGCGGCAATCAAGCAGGGCGCTTCCTTGAAGATGCGTTCCAAGGCGTCGCTCTTGTCCACCAGCATATTGCCTGTGCTACTGCCCAAGAAAAGCTTGATGCCGCACACCTTCTTGGGGTCGGTTTTCGCGATTTCGGCAAGGTTGTCGTTGGTCGCGCCGAGGTAGAAGGAATAGTTGGCTAACGACTTCTCGGCGGCGAGGTCGAACTTCTCTTGCAAAAGCTCTTGGTTCGTCGTCGGGGGAATCGTGTTGGGCATATCCATGAACGAGGTTACGCCGCCGGCCACGGCAGCGCGGCTCTCGGTGAAGATGTCGGCCTTATAGGTGAGGCCTGGCTCGCGGAAATGCACATGCTCATCGATGACGCCTGGGATCAGGTATTTGCCCCGCGCATCAATGACTTGTGCCGAGCCGGTATCGAAGTCCTCGCCTGCTTTGATAATCTTGGCAATCTTGCCGTCCGAAACAAAAACACTTGCCTCAAAGGTTTGGCCTTCGTTGACAAGTGTCGCATTTTTAATAAGATAGTTCATTTTCTCGGTTTTATCTTTCCTGTCAAACCACGCCAGCGCAGATTGATGACCCCGAAAACGGCTTCCTTGAAGATACCTTTGCTCATCTTCGACTGACCCTCGCGGCGGTCGGTGAAGATGATGGGCACTTCCTCAATCTTGAAGCCAAGTTTCCAAGCGGTGTATTTCATCTCGATTTGGAAGGCATAGCCCACAAACTTGATTTTTCCCAGATCTATGGTTTCGAGCACTTTGCGTGTGTAGCACACAAAGCCTGCCGTGGTGTCGCGCACCTGCATCCGCGTGACGAAGCGCACGTATGCCGAAGCGTAATACGACATCAAGACGCGACCCATCGGCCAATTGACCACATTGACACCCGTCTTATAGCGCGACCCGACAGCCAAATCAGCACCTTTTGCGCAAGCATCGTGCAGCCTTTCCAAGTCATCAGGATTGTGGGAGAAGTCGGCATCCATCTCGAAAACATACTGATACTCACGATCCAAGGCCCACTTGAAACCTGTGATGTAAGCCGTTCCGAGGCCCAACTTACCCGCCCTTTGAATCATGAACAAGCGGTCACCGAACTCCGTCATCAGTGTTTTCACGATGTCGGCGGTGCCGTCGGGGCTGTTGTCGTCGATAATCAGAATATCGAACGCCATCGGCAGGTTGAAGACGTAGCGAATGATGTTCTCGATGTTCTCCTTTTCCTTGTAAGTTGGGATGATGACCAGGTTTTCTGACATGGTGTAAGGGTTTGTTGTTCAAGGTGCAAAGATAATGGAAAAAATGCATACGAGCGCAAGAAAACACAAAAAAAGCCCGCCCGAAGGCAGGCTTTTTTGCTGATGCGGAAATAAGGAACTTACTGTTCCTTGACCGTTACATTCTTAATTTCCCATGTGGCCGAAGCACCGTCGATGCTCAAATAGCGGAAAGCGATGCGGCAATTGGCCGTTCTATATTCGGCTGGGATCAGCAGTTCTCCTGAATTGACATACTGCCATTTCACAGTGGGGTGATTCAAGATGGGAAGCTCGACCCACGTGGTTTGGTTCGGGTCTGTACCATTGGTATAACCGTTGGTCACCCAAGCAGAATAATACCCTTCCGCCACACCCACGCTCATGCTGCTTTCGGGGCCTCTGGCGTGTTCAAAAGTGATAACGGGGTTGGTACTGGCGCTCAAATCGATGACAGGAGTAACAAACCAGTCTTCGTTGGCGTAGGAGGTATTATCGGCATAACCCGACATCACGGCGCCATAGCGGCTGTCGAAGCCCCAAACCTGGTCACCGGCAACGCTGTAGGACGAGAACTTGTCGAAACTGGACTGGTTCAGCAGGGTTTCGTTCAGGTACACGTTGCCGACGGGCGGTGTGACGCCACCACCTTCAAGCACGAAGTTTGCCCAAGTTGCCCGGGTTGTCCATCAAGTTGACTTGTGTGCGCAAAGGCTTGCCCGCTGGCAGATTGACAATGATGCACTGGCTGATTTCGCGGCAAGCGGCATCGTCGGCGATGATAACGTTGGTGGCCAAGTCGAACGGTCCGTTCCAGTTGATGTCAGCGTTGCTCGACACCGAAGTCAAGCCCGACTTCACAGCACCCACGATGTAGCCATGCACCCATGCAGTGGGCTCGTCGTTTTGCAGACCGATACCGGCAGCCACATTATACGGGTCGTCGGCTGTGCCTGTGCCCTCGCCCTCGGACGGGGTGGGGCCTGGAGGGGGATTGTCGCCCGCATTGCCTTCTTCGATGAAGATGCTCATCACTTCCATGGTTCCGGCGTTGGCATCGGATGAGATGTATTTCACGGCGAAAGTCACCGTTTGGCCCACAAACTGGCTGAGTGACAATTCAGCGGTCTTCGTGTCGCTCCAGCTGCTGCTCGTCACCAAATTGGCCGGCACCTGTGTCCAAGTGGCCATGGCGGGGTTGGTGCCATATTCATAATCGGTGGAAGCCCAAACCGTAACGTCGTTGTTGATGTTGTTGAAATAACGGCCGATATAGGTCAGCGTCATCTTGGCTTGCTCGATGCCTTCGAGCGACACTGGCGACGAAACCAGCCAGTCTTCGTTTGCATAGTAGAAGTGCTGGTCGCCCTCTTGGATGTGGCCCGTCATCACCACGGCGTTGTAAAGGGTTTCAAGTTTCCAGAACTGGTCGTCGCCTATCACGCTGTAGGACATGTAGGTGCCGAATCCCGAACCGAACGACTGCTTGTAGGGCAAGGATTGCACCTCGCCTGGGTCGGCATTCTGGCCGCCGGTGGGGTCGTAATTGTTGAACTCCAACTCGGAAGCCGAACGGATGATCAGTTGCCAAGTGTCACGATACAGCGAGGCGATGGCCACCAAGTTACCCGTGTCGGTGGGCAAGGGATTGTTGGCGAAATTGGCATAGCTGCTCGTGCGCACCACAAAGCGGTCGCTTCCTGTGGGATTCTCGGCATCCACCAAATAGCGGTTGCCGTAGTCGTTGAGCTGCGCGAAAGTGGTTTGTTCGGTAAACCACACGTTCTCCAAACGTACCAGTCCGGCAAGATAGCGGCCCGTCTTGATTTCAGAGATGGTGGTTCTGGCGGGTTCGATGGGCTTGTTGTTAGCCAAGATGACGATATGTCCATCGGGGCTAAAGCCGTCCAGCTGCGGCAGGCCATGATGGCGGCACCTGTGGCACGGTCTTGCATGAAGGCCATCTTGTAGAGGTTGCCCGACTGCTCGTCGGCGGTGACGATGCCATACACCGAGGCGGGATGAGCTGTGTCGAAGAAATGGCCCGACTCGAGGGTCAGAATGGAATCAATGGTGAAAACCGTCCCTATCGGCAGGTCCTGGATGGGCGGTTGCGGATACTCTTTCTTGCAGGCGCCAAACATCACGCCCATGATGGCTAGAAGCAAAAAACTGTTTAAAACTCTGTTTTTCATTTTATAATGTGTTTATTTGTTGATTTCAAAATTTCAAAATTTCAAAATTTCAAAATTCATCATTCTGCATTCCGCATTTATTTTCTGACTGTCAAACTGATGAAATAATTGAGTCCGTACATGTAGGAATACTTGTCGGGGAACATATCGGGGTTATTGGCGTTGAAGCGCAGCTGCTCGTAGCCGTAAAGAATGGTGTTCTTATTGTTGAGCAGGTTGTTGATACTCCCTTTGTAGCGTTTCGAGAAGCCGCCGTAGAAGTCGAGGGTGAAAGCGGGCTTCATCGGGGTTTGCCTGAGCACGTCCTCAATGCGAATGTCGCCCTGGGCGTAGTGCAACATGCCTTCCTCGGTATGGTTGTAAGGGTTCACGTCGAAATACATATTGGCCATATAGTTTCCGTTGAGGCTCACCCACCAATATTTCGACGAGTTGTACTTGATGCCCAACGAAGCCACCGTCTCAGGTCCCGATGACACGTGATAGTCCTTCAGGTAGGCCACGCTGTTTTGGATGTAAGCCGTGGTGTTGTTGTCGTCATAGACCGAGAAAATCGGGTTGTTGTCATAGGTATGGATGCCATTGGCAGCTGCCGCCTGCAAGGTGATGGTCGGGGTGACGTTCCACTCCGCACCCATTTCCACGCCAATGCTCTTTTGGTTGAGATGTCGGTCATGATGAAGTTGATGAACTCGCTGGTGTAGGAGTTGGCGCTGGTCGAGGTGTTTTGGAACACGTTTTCGCAATAGAAGCTGCGGTTCCAGATGAGGTTTCTGTATGCGTAATGATAGCCTGTCAGTCGGAACTTGAACTCGGGCGAGCGATAGAGGTAACTCACATCCATGGCCAAAATGCGTTCGCTCTTGAGGTCGCCTTCCACGATGGTGTGTCGGGTGCGCGGCGAAACGTAGATGTCCCTGAACTGCGGGGCTTGGGTCATTAAGGTCATGTTGGCCACGAGGTGGTTGCGCCCGTTTGTGCATCTTGTCCTTGCCGTAGGAATTGTCGGCGAAAGAGCCGCTCTTCCACAGTCCTTCACGCCAGATTTGGGTGAACTCGGCCTCCAAACCCAAATAGAGGTCGAAGTTGCCGACGAGCCAGTTGATTTGGTCCCAAATGCGACCATAGTTGCGGTTGGCATAGTAGTTATAGTTGATGATGTCGCCCACCTTGGCCACGTGGTTAGGGTTGTTGAGGTCGGTCTGGCACTCGTCTGACTCGAGGTTTTCTGCATACTTATTAATATCGTAGTAATAATCACCGCCCAGCAAGTCGTTGATACTTTCGTAATAGTGTGTCCTTGATGCGCTCACGGCGAAACCGCCGGTCATGATAAGGTTGGGCGTGAATTCATGCTTGAAGTAGGTGGCGTTACCCATCTGGCGCTTGTCGTAGTGGCGCTCCGCAAGGATATACTTGGAGGCTGCTCCAGTAACCGTATTGCCTTCTTGACCGTTGGCGTTTTGCACGGTGAAGAGGTGGTTGCGGTTGGCGTTGTACAAAGCGTCCCAGTCGATTTGGGTGACCTTCGGGTCGCGGTTGAGCCAAGCGTTGAGTTGGGCCTCATATTCCGCCGTGCTGTGGGCGTTGGTCATGTAATAGCTCGGCAGGTTCTTGTAATAGTCGGGACGCGGGTCTTTGGCTTCGCCCCATTCCAGCGAAGTTTGGCCGCCAGGACCACCGAAGTAATACATCGATGTGTTGAACTCCGTGCGTTTGTTGGGCGTCCAATACCAAGTGAGTTGCGCCATTGGCTGATGATAGGTGCTCACGCGCGAGTTGCGGATGACTTGCTTGCCATTGGCATCAACGGTCTGATAGCCCCAGTTGGGGTTATAGTAGTTCGTTCCTTCAAGGTCGTAAGCTTCTTGTATTGCCGGAGCCGAGCCGCCGCGCTGCGACGGCGCGCCAAACACGGTGAGGTCGAGGCTGTGCTTGTCGTTGATTTTCTTCTCTACTGAGAGGAAATAGCTGTAGGCGTGGTAGAAAGTGCCTTCCGTGTAGCCCTTGCCTGCATAGCGTCCGCTTGCGGCAGCCATCATATACCAGCCGTTGCCCATCTCACCCGTACCGACGGAGGCCATGGCACGGTGGTTGTAGGAACGGTTGCTGAAGGCATAACTCAATGAGATTTGCTTGCGGTACTCAGAGGCGCGTGTCGAATAAGCCGTCAGGCCACCAAGCCCGCCGAATCCGGCGTATGTCTTGCCCAAACCTTCGACGAGCACCGAGTTGCGGAACGCATCGTTCAGTCCGCCCCAGTTGCTGAAGACGGGCCGTCCTGTTTCAGGGTCGTTCATCGAGATGCCGTTGATCATCACCTCACTGTATTTCGAGTCGTTGCCGCGCACGCGGTAGCGCAGTGAGCCGAAATTGTAGGCAGCAATGCTGTTGAACACGTCGCGCGACGAGTTGAGCAAGGTGGAAGCATCGTTCACCGAGGTGGATGTCTCCTCGAAGTCGGAGTCCAAGAGAATCACCGTCGGCATTTCGTTTTGGTTCAGGTCGGTGGAGTCGGCAACTTGGGCTTGTGCACCCGCCATCAGCAGCGCCGCGACCGTTAAGAGTAGGAATTTCTTCATATTTAGCGTGTTATGATTTTCGTCGGTTTTTTTGAGTGAAATAAACGGACAAAAGTAAGAAAACTTCTTTTACGGTTGTTGTTTTTTATTGGTTTTTTTTCACTACCTTTGCCGCCTAAACCTTTTCAAACCATGAGAAAACACCTTGTTTTTGCCATATTGGCCGTCTTGTCCTTCGGCCTCGGTCTTTCAAGCCTCCATGCCCAAGATCAGCAAGCCTATAAAGTAGGCCTCGTCGGGTTCTACAACCTTGAAAACCTTTTCGACACCATCAACGACCCAAACAAGAACGACGAGGAGTTCCTGCCCCAGGGCGCCAACCAGTGGAACACCGAGAAATACCTCAGTAAACTCCACAACATGGCCTACGCCATCTCCACCATCGGCACCGATTGGTCGCCCGACGGCGTAGCCGTGCTCGGAATGTCGGAAATGGAAAACCGGCACGTTTTGGAAGACCTTGTGGCACAGCCCGAAATCAAGGACCGTAACTATCAAATCGTGCACTACGACTCGCCCGACCGCCGCGGCGTGGACGTGGGACTGATTTACAACCCCAAATATTTCAAGCTGACCAACAGCAAGTCATATCCCACCATCATTCCCGAAGACCCCAACCACATCACCCGCGACCAGCTCGTGGTGAGCGGCCTGTTCGACGGTGAACCGATGCACTTCATCGTGATGCACTGGCCTTCGCGCGCCGGCGGCGAAAAACGCTCCATGCCTGGCCGCCTTGCCGCCGCCACACTCTGCCGCCACATCGCCGACAGCATCCTCAACGACGACCCCAACGCCAAAATCATCATGATGGGCGACTTCAACGACTATCCCGACAACAAGACCGTCACCAAGCACCTACGCGCCCTTGGCGACATGAAAAACCTGCGCGAAGGCGAGTTTTTCAACCCCATGTACGACCTCCACAAGAAAGGCATCGGCACCAACTATTACCGCGACGTGCCAGGCGTCTTAGACCAAACCATCCTCACCCCTGCCCTGCTGCCCACCGACTATTCGAGCTACCAGTTCAAGAACGTGAAAGTGCACAACAAGGAGTTCCTGAAACAGCACGGCGGCAAATACAACGGCTACCCCTTCCGCACCTTCGGCAGCGGAATGTGGATGGACGGCTACAGCGACCACTTCCCCGTGTATGTCGTTCTGCTGAAAAAGGCCTAAAAACTTTTCAAAACCTGATACAATCGCCGCGTCGGGAGGCCCATCACATTATAAAACGAGCCTTCCAATCCGCTGATGCCCACATAGCCAATCCATTCCTGGATGCCGTAGGCACCCGCCTTGTCGAAAGGCTGGCAACGCGCTATGTAATAGTCGATTTCGTCTTTTTCCAAAGCCGCAAAAGTTACCCTTGAGGTGGCCGCAAACGACTCGGTTTTCGACGCCGAGCGCACCGTCACGCCCGTCACCACACGGTGGGTTTTTCCCGACAGCTGCGAGAGCATCCTGAACGCATCTTCGGCGTTTTTCGGCTTGCCCAAAATCTCGCCTTCGCAAATCACCACGGTATCCGCCGTAATCAGCAGATAATCAGCAGGAAGCTCATTGTCGGAAAAAGCCAATGACTTTTGCAGGCTCAAATGCTTTGGCACTTCGTCCAAAGGCATCTCGGGAGGAAAGGTTTCGGGCGTTTCTTTGGTTTGCACGGCAAAATCCACGCCCATGCCGCGCAGCAGCTCCTGCCGCCTCGGCGACTTGGAGGCAAGAATGACTTGGTATTTTTTTAGGTTTTCAAGCATCGTTTTTGTTTTTATAGACGGGGCCTTCGACAGGCTCAGGCTCCCTCAATGACATGAAACCAAAGGGCCCTGAGCCTGTCGAAGGGCCGACTTTGGGGTTTCACCACGAATAGGCTTCCGTGCCCATCCACTTGCCGTGGGTCTTCAGCACTTGTTCGATGAGGTCGCGCACACAGCCTTTGCCGCCTCCTTTGGGACTGACGTAGGCACTGATTTCCTTCACTTCGTCGACGGCGTCGGCAGGACAGGCTGCCAAGCCCACGCTCTGCATCACGCGGATGTCGGGGATATCATCGCCCATAAAGACGATCTCTTCCTTTTTTAGGCCTTTTTCAGCCATATACAGATTGAGTTTCAACACTTTATTTGGGACACCCGTGAACACGTCGTTCACGCCAAGGCTGTTCATTCTCGTAATCATCGAGGGGCAAATCGCGCCCGAAATGACCGCCACGTTGTAGCCCAGCTTGGAGGCCAGCTGCAGCGCGTAGCCGTCTTTCACGTTGGTGGCACGCCAAGGGTTGCCGTCGTGGTCGGAATAGACTTTTCCGTCGGTCATCACGCCATCGTAGTCGAAAACAAAGGTGGTAATGGGTTGGAACAGGTTGCTCATAGGATTGAAATTTCGGCCAAAAGTAGGTATTTTTTGCGAAAAGACACTCCATAAAGTAAAAATGCTTAATTTTGCACCTTATTTAATACCGATTTATGAGAGTTAGACATCAAACAAACCCTGAAGAGATTGTGGCCGCGACGATTGAGGCCATGGAAGCTGTGAAAGGCAAGGAAATCACCACTTTGGACCTGCGTGAAATCACCACCGCCGTGACCGACTATTTCGTCATTTGCCACGCGCCGTCGAAAACGCAAGTGGATGCGCTCGCCGACAAGGTGGAAGATATGGTTTTCGAGAAGACGCACAACAAGCCTTACCATGTGGAAGGCCGCGACAATACGGAATGGATTTTGATAGACTTCGTGGATGTGGTCGTCCATGTGTTCCTCGAATCGGCGAGAGGCTACTACAAATTGGAGGAACTTTGGGCCGACGCCGAGAGAATCGTCAAGGAAAACGAAGACTAACACCATCAAAACCAGCGAGATGAAAGAGAACGAAAAAACGAACAACGACACTGGCGAGCAGCAGCAAGACAAGCAACCCACACCTACCCCACAGCCCAACAAGAACCCTAACGGCAAAAAACGGTTCAATTTCATGTGGATCTATGCCATTTTGTTCGCCGTGCTGATTGGATTGCAGTTTTATGGCAAGGACAGCGTTGCCCCGACCGAGAAAATCGACCAAGGCAAGTTCATCGAGTTATTGAAAAACAGCGAGGTGGAACGCATCGACTTGGTGAACAAGCAAGACGCAGAAATTTTCTTGAACCAGAAAGGCCTGTCGAGGCATTTCCCCGACGTGAAAGCCATCGAAAAAGGCACTACTCCCACGCCGAGCTACACCTACAAGATTGGCGATTTGGCCCGTTTTGAGGAGTCTGTCGCGGAAGCACAGAGCGATGTCGATAAACCCGTTTATATCACCAATGTAAGTCGCAACAACTGGATGTCCGACATTCTCGGCTGGATTCTGCCTTTGGCCCTGCTCATCGTGTTTTGGCTCATCCTCATGCGCGGCATGGGTCGCAGCATGGGCGGCGCAGGCTCCATCTTCAACATCGGCAAGTCGCGGGCCATGCTCTACGACAAGAACACCAACGTCAATGTCACTTTCAAGGACGTGGCCGGATTGGAAGAAGCCAAGGTTGAAATCATGGAAGTGGTTGATTTCCTGAAGAATCCGGACAAATACACCAAACTCGGCGGCAAGATTCCGAAAGGCGTGCTGCTCGTCGGCCCTCCTGGAACGGGTAAGACTTTGTTGGCCAAATCCGTGGCAGGCGAGGCCAACGTGCCGTTCTTCAGCCTGTCAGGCTCCGACTTTGTGGAGATGTTCGTCGGCGTGGGTGCTTCGCGCGTCCGCGACCTGTTCAACAACGCCAAGTCGAAGTCGCCGTGCATCATCTTCATCGACGAAATCGATGCCATCGGTCGCGCCCGTGGTCGAGGTGCCATCACTGGCGGCAACGACGAGCGCGAAAGCACACTGAACCAGCTGCTCACCGAGATGGACGGTTTCGGCACCAATTCGGGCGTCATCGTGTTGGCCGCCACCAACCGCGCCGACATTCTCGACAAAGCCTTGCTCCGCGCCGGTCGCTTCGACCGCCAAATCTACGTGGAACTGCCCGACATTGTAGGCCGCAAGGAAATCTTCGAGGTGCACATGCGCAACCTGAAACTCGGCGACGACGTGGAATTGGAGTTCTTGGCCAAGCAAACTCCAGGCTTCTCGGGTGCCGACATCGCCAACGTGTGCAACGAAGCCGCACTGATGGCCGCCCGTAAAGGCAAGGAAATCATCGAAAAACAAGACTTCCTCGATGCCGTGGACCGCATCATCGGCGGCTTGGAAAAGAAAAACAAGATCATCACCGCCGAGGAAAAGAAGGTCATCGCTTTCCACGAGGCCGGCCACGCCACCACAAGCTGGCTGCTGCAATACGCGCATCCTTTGGTGAAGGTTACCATCGTGCCGCGCGGCAACTCGCTCGGCGCGGCATGGTATCTGCCAGAGGAACGCCAAATCACGACCAAGGAGCAGATGTACCACGAAATGATTGCCACCCTCGGAGGCCGCGCCGCCGAACAGGTCGTTTTCGGCCAGATTTCGACCGGTGCTTTGTCGGACCTCGAAAAGGTGACCAAACAAGCCTTCGCCATGGTAACCTATTACGGCTTGGACGACGAAATCGGCAACCTGAGTTATTACGACTCGACGGGCCAACAAGACTACAGCCTGACCAAGCCCTACAGCGAAAAGACCGCCGAAACCATCGACAAGCGCGTGAGTATCATCGTCGAGAAGGCCTATCAGGAAGCCATCGGCATCCTCACCACCCATCGCGACGGCCTTACGCAGTTGGCCAACAAGCTCATCGAGGAGGAAGTCATCTTCGGAGAGGACTTGGAGCACATTTTCGGCAAACGTCCGTGGGGCAACTCGGAAGACGAGAAGCTGAAAAACGCCGCCATGGAAACCACAGAAAGCCAACCCGAACAAGAACCCGAAAACGCATAAGTCATGGCTTGGATTAGCAAAACGGACAACAAAGACACCACCTATAAGGAGCAGATTTTGGCCCGCATCCGCAACGCCGTCATCGAGAAGCCCGAGGCCATGTTCAAGGACATCGACAAGCGCAGCGAGACCTGGGTGCCCATCAAGGAAGAAGACGGCACGGCCATCACCTTCGTGCAACACTTCCAAGAACAAGACGGCATCTTCATCTACATCGAAAGCGAGGCCGAGTTTGCCGAATGTATCAAGCAACTGGCACCCCAAAACGGATGGGAGCCGCTGTGGTGCACCAGCCCCACCATGCAAGCCGTGCTAAAACGGAACGGCATTGGTTTCACCACCGAGGCACAACACGACATGAAACAAAAGCTGGTGAGCCTCACCGACTGCGAGTGTTTGGTAGCCCAAACGGGGAGCATCGTCCTCAGCGACACCCTCACCCAAACGCGCTCCGCCTACGCCGAACCCGACATCTTGCTTGTGTATGCCACCACGAAGCAAATCGTGAGCGGTTTGAAAGAAGCCTTCTCGTTAATGAAAAAGAAATACCGTGGTTCCATGCCATCACAACTCAGCCTGGTCACAGGACCGAGCCGTAGCACCGACATTGAGCAAACCATGGTGATAGGCGCTTGCGGCATCCGCCAAGTGGCGGTGTTTTTGGTGGAAGAAGTCTGATGGGGATTTCATTCCTCTTCTTGCCTTCCGCCAATAAAGAAGAATTGGTAGTTAGTCATCGCCAGAAGGTCGGGTACCGTTTCGCCGGCAAGCCGCAAAGCCCTGCGCGTGGTAACACGCGACGAAAACACGCCATGAGCTCCATCGAGGAGTGTGAAGTCGGTTTCTCCCGACACAAAACCGTTCGCCGCATTATTGGTGTGGACATAATGCCACAGATTGCTGCCACCAGCCGTGATAATGACCTCGATAGGATAGTCTTGAATGTAGCGTTTCATGCCAGCCACCAACGTATCGCCACCGATAAACTCGGATAGTTTTTCATAGAAAGTCCCAGGGTAGTAAGTGAAAGCGTAGGACTCCAACATCAGATGGGTGGAGAGATAATGTTCCATAAAGGTTCCCACATGCCATTGCATGGTGCGCGGCACCGAATCGCCATCCGGGTCGCGTTGCTCTAGGAAAGTGAAAGCCATATCAACCTCATAAAAATGCGCATTGATGGCAGGATAAAACAAAAATTTTTGCGGAGGCTTGCCGATATATTCCTTGGAAAAATTGACGCCAAGGCTTTTCATGCCGAAGCCGTTGTTGCCCACCAAATCGGCTTGTGCGATCAACACACGGTCGGGCAGAACGACCTTGAGTTTATAGCTGAATTTTGGGTTCGCGGTGTTAGAGCCCAAGCGTTCTGTGGTGTAATACAACTTTTGGAGTGGCGCATAAAAGGTACCGGGTTTCTTGTTGCGTATGGTGATGGTATCGAGGATGATTTCCCGCAGGGAATCGCCGTTGCGGTATTCCACGAGGCGTGCGTCCAGTTTACCTGGATAGTTGCACGAGTCGGGGTTGGCGGCGGTCAGGTAAGCATCGCTTTGGGTATAGAACGGTGATTTTGATGAAGTTGGTGTCGGCGCGACAATCGAGCAGCGCATAAACAATCGGCACTTGCTTGTAATCGGCATGGAGATCCACCTCGGTCGAGCAACCATAGGAGGCCGTTAGTATCACCAACCCAAAAAACAGGGTTCGTATCTTCATTTAATTGGTTTTTAAGGTTATTAATTCTTGGGCAAAGATAGTGCTTTCATTTGGGAAATGCAAAAGGAAACGTTGTTTTTCAGCGTTTTCCCCGTTGTAGAGCTGTCGTACCACGGCAGCCGCCACGGTGTGTTTACGGCGGCTGCCACGGTGTGTTTTGCGGCGCTGTAGAGCCGCGGCGCGCCACGGCTCTACGAATGTCGTCGCGTTTATTCCTTCACCACCTTGTCGGTGAACACGGTGCCGTCTTCCAAGGCGACGCGCAATAGGTAGATACCCTGCGGCAAACCGTGCAGGTTGACCNNTTGGGATGGCGGGTAATATTACTGTTTTTAGATTGCTGCTTGACGATGTCTGTGTAGTCAATGTTCTCAAATCCAGAACGTAAATATATGCTCTCTCCATCTTGGAAAACCTCAACGAGATAATGAATACTCATATCGAGAATTGTAACCTCAAGAGGATTAAGCAATCCATTTTTCGCACCAATTCCTTCAATCCATGACTCGTTATTGTCAAACCATAGGACTCTTCTGGTGATTCCGTTGAATATCTCTTCAGTAATGTCGTCAACTATTGCAGGGGCAAGGGGGTATTCATCATAGGCGGAACACGGATTAGCCCATTCATCATGAATAGAAAGGGAAAAATCATATAACAATGTTTCCACATTCACTTCGTCTAAACAAAGCCATGAAGCCCCCATGCCATTGTAAAAATTCACAAAGTAAAATCTCCCTTCTCCATCGGCTCGAATACCTCCAACGCTTTCGCCTTCAAACGGGTATCCTATATGGGTACTTATAAAAAGATTTTTGTATTCCATTCCGTTTATAACAGTATCACCTTTAATGCCATATTGGTAGTATCGTTAGAATAGCCATCCCAATACAAGTACACCCAAACTCTGTTTTCCGTCGCGAGGTTATCCCATTCGTATTCACGATCTAAGGAATTTTGCGCCTTCGCCAACCCCATTGCCATTAGCAATAAGACGAGAAGGACTTTTGTTTTTAGGTTGTTTTGTGTATTCATATTTGTTTAAGTTTTGGTTAATAATTCGAGGCTAAGATAGACCATTTTTTGGCATATTTGCAAGGGTTCACGGCATTTTTGCCTACGGCATTCCTGTAGGGCTGTCATACCACGGCAGCCGCCACGGTGTGTTTACGGCGGCTGCCACGGTGTGTTTTGCGGCGCCGTAGAGCCGCGGCGTGCCACGGCTCTACGAATGTCGCCGCGTTTATTCCTTCACCACCTTGTCGGTGAACACGGTGCCGTCTTCTAAGGCGACGCGCAGCGTGTAGGTGCCTGGGGCCAGTCCTTGCAGGCTGAGCGTTTCGAGGCCGTTGCGCCAGGTGCGCACCAGGCGGCCTTGCAGGTCGTAAAGCTCCGCTTGCGCGGGCTGCACGTCGGGCGAGAAGCTGAGGTGCAGCACGTCCTTGGCGGGGTTGGGCCAGCAGGCGTAAGGGCAGATGTCTTCAACGATGGTTTCTTTTGTCCCAACGCTGCCGTCGGCGTTAATTTTGAGGGCGAAAACGTCGAATCTCTGAGTCTGATAGTCGCCTATCGAGCCAACCACCAAACAGCCGCCATCGGCCGTGGCGTTGATGATCGTGGGTTGATAGTTCTTGTCTGTCAAAAAACGCTTTTTCCAGATGAGGTTAAGGTCTTGGTCGGTCTTGGTTACAACAATGCCCGTGGGATAAGGCTGAAACAGTCCCCATTGAGGTAACTCGTTGAGTATGGAGCACTGGTAAACATCGCATCCTGTCACTTCATCGGTTTCTCTAAAGTCCATTGACCTATAGAAAGACGGAAATTCAATACTGTCGTTCATGTGCTCCATAACAATCATGTTCTCAGGTTGGTGAAAGTCGTTTTCATATTTAGCCAAAACTACAGAACGGTCATCTTTATATGGATAACCGTTAGTATGGAACAGGTTCTCATGCAACTTTGCGGAAACCAAATATGAACCATTCGGAAGCATGGCGGCTTGGCTGTTCATCATATCAAATATGGTATAATGAAAAAAATCACCATTGCTACCTTCGGGAACTGTCCATGTGGAAATGATGGCCCTGTCAATGAGTTGCAATGTCTTGTCAAAGGTCAATATGCCCATGTGAGAAGAATTGAGTTTGCTATAAAAAAGGCCGATTTTATCGTCTTCGGCCAAAAACAAGTTGCACACGGTTGAAATGGAATCCAGCCTTTGGCAACTCACAAACTCATATTCATTGCTGATTTGGGCAAGGAACGTTGGGCCAATCGGCACATCATTTTGCCTGATGGTAAAAGTAGCAACAATGGACGAGGCTAATGTCAGAAACTTCACATCCGCAAAACTGTCGCCAGCTTCCATAAAAGGGCACTTGATGGCTTTGCAGAAAGTGATTTCCAAAGCTTCATCAAACCATACAAACAATATGGCGGCCTGGCTATGGTCAGATGGTTTACACGGACAAAATGCCATATAACCGCCTTCTTGTTCGTTCGGCGAACGAAACAATCGACATAGCAGCACATTGGTGTCTGTCGCCATAATCGGCGTTTCGGAAAGGATGGTCCCGTCGGGCGACAGCTTTAGCAGCAACGACTCGCTTCCCCAATCATTTTGTGCCCCAATAATGAAGTCGCCCGATACCGTTTCTATTGCATCTTTCGCAAACCATGAGTGGTCTTCGTCTGTATAAGTGAACAAGAAGCGGCTTTCCTGGGCTGACAGGCTTAAAACACTCAACCAAAAGAAAACGAACAACAAGACCTGTGCGGTTTTTGTATGATTGTCAAGGTAGTACATAGCTCATTTGTTGATACTTCCGCCCTGTGGATTGCAATGAAGAACTCCATATTGGGCCTCAATATAATGAAATGTAGCATATATCCTGTTTTCTTTTAAGCCAACATTTTGACTCCACATATATTTTGCAGACACAATCGTTTTGCCATTTGGAGCAAAATGATCTATTATTTCCATGCCTTTGCTCAAGTAATAATTCATGCCGTCGGGATCAATGCAAGTGTTTGTCTCGTAGTGTTCCCGCTCATTATAATGCAATTTATAACCACACGGACTATTCTCATCGCGAAAAAACGGGTCAGCATGATCTATTAGTATTGAAACTGTGCTTAAATCGGTATAATAACTAGTGCCATTACAATTAACATTTGGAAACCTTAACCGTAGTTTTTTTGTCAATTCGTTCGGGGCACCGCTTTCGGGACATTCTCCTTCGTATGGACCGCATTTTCCGCCTCCACTATAACCTTCCAGGTAATATTCATCCCAGTAGTCTGTAGGTCCAAACCTCGGCGGCCATATTGTATTATCAAATCCGCGTGTACTGAGAATACTTCTTACAGTTATATTACCGTCCTTGCTTTCGTTTTCAAAAGTGGTTTGAATGCCGAGGATGCTTTTCTCGGGCAAGGTGCAGTTGCCGTATGCTTTTTCCACATTGTGTGAAAGATTGTTGAAAGCTTCGTTGAGTTGGAATAGCGACACCTCGCCTCCGTTGGTTTGAATCGTGAGGTAAAATGTATCGCATTGGATGTCGGAGGTGAGGTGGCCTGCATCTCCATAGGTGTAGTTCAGCACTGCTTCAAGATGCCAACAGGCATCCTCCGTGGTGAGGGTTTCGCCGTTTTTTGAGGACGACTGCATCCTTTCCTTGAATTGTTTCAGATAGGCACTCATGTCATCCTCTTTGGAAATGACTTGTGCTTCCACAGGGTCTTGAGGATTCTTCTTCTCCTTCTTGCACGACACCACGGCGACCGTTGTCGCCAGAACCATCGCTGCGATGGCAATGATAAATGATTTCTTCATGATGTTGAAAGTTTAGGTTAATAATTTGTTGAATTAAAGCTGTTTAGTTTCTCCTGAAGTCGCCTTCGGCGTAGCCGTTGGCGTTGTCGAGGGTGAGATAGTAGCCGCCGTTGCTGTTGTTGTTGGCAAGGGGGATGATGAGGGTTTGTTGCACGTCGGTGTTCACCACCGTGCTGTAAAGGAGCATTCCGTCTTCGTTGTGGAGCGCAACGCTCACGTTGCCAAAGCTCTGGCTGAAGTGGACATAAACCGAGTTTCTGTCATAACCAGCAATGATGGCGTTGGGATTGGTGCCCATCACCAAATTACCATGTAAAATGATTGCTTCCAACCCTGTTGGAACGTTGTCATCCATAATCATTATTGAATGAGTTTTGTGGTTCGTGGCCATTGCTTCGTAAGTGCAGAGGCCAATAGCGCATAAGCTTGCAAAAATTAGTGCTGTTTTCTTCATTTTGGTAACTTTTTGTGTTAAACAATAGATGTATTCGAAAGATGTTTTTGAAACGTTTCGAGGGCAAAAATAGATTGTCTGCTACATTTGTCAAGTAAGATACAATTTAATTTTGGGCAGATACAATTATTTTTGTTCTGTCAAATTGTAACTATTTGAAAAACACTATGATAAAAACCTATGAATACAATTATTTTTTGCGCAGATACAAGTTCTTGATACAAAAAAATAGTGAAATAAGCGAAGTTTTGGAGCCAATTAGTCTGGAATTTGTGTCTTATGCCATTCGGGAAGAAAGCAATTCTCTGAGTTGTTCTGTCAATCCTGGGGATTCAAGACCTAACTTTTTGCGGAGGACGCTTCGGCTTTTGTTTATGGTGTGAATTTTGAGCTCAAGTAAATCAGCCATGTCTTGGTTGTTGAGGTTGGTGCACGACAAGAGGAATACTTTGGATTCTGTTTCTGTTAGGCTTGGGTATTTGTCGCGAATCTTTGCATACAATCCAGGGTATGCCTTTTCCATAACCGACAAAGATGCATCAAATGAAGTCTTTTCTCCGTTCATGGCAGCATTCACCAAAGGCTTCCATTCGTTTCTTGGGTCATTATTCCGCTTGGCAATTCGCATAGCAATTACAATCATCTGTAATCTGGAGTCGATTTCTTCATCGAAATAATAGTTTTTCTTGGATTGACTCAATTCATTTTTCAAGATGTCAAGTTGTTGCTTCATCTCAATTTCCGCTTCACGCATTTGCTTTTGGCGCACCTGTAAAATCAAAATAATGATGGCAGAAGCAAGAAGCAAAATACTGATAAATAGAATTATACGATGCCGCAATATGATTTTTCTGTTCAATTCATTTTGAATATTCTCGTAGTCGTATTGTTGCTGTATGCGATAAATGCTCTGCTCTTGCCGCTGAATCATTATCTTGGACAATAAATCTTCTATATTTTTGTGGTAAGCCAAGGCCACTTGATTGTTGTTTTGGACTTCTGCAAAACTTGATAAAGCTTCATAGGCTGACACTTTAGTTGCCGCTTTAATATTTGCGGTTGGCAATAGATTTTCTACCTGTTTCAAATACATGGACGCAGAATCAACATTGCCTGAAGCCATGAATGTTCTGCCCAAGTTAAGGTAAGCGACAAAAACTTTCGCGTCGTCAAGATGCCCCCCAATGGTTTGCCTCAAACATTCTATTGATTGTTCATGTTTTCCTTGTATTCGATATAGAACAGCATAATTGTTCAAGACTTTTCGCTTCACCTTGTCAGAGTGGCTTTTTTCGGAAAGTTCAAGGCTTTGTTGAAGGCACTTTTCTGCGTTTTGTTGGTCGCCTTGCACCAAATGGCATACAGAAACCATGTTTAGCACCAAGGCCTTTTCGGCAAAACGGTTACCTAATCTTCTTTCAGAGGATTTGAGTAATGACAACGCATCATTATAGGTGAAATCATCATACAACAATTTCCCCATTTTACACTGCGCCATCGCCACCGCGAGGCTGTCGCCTGCCATGTCGCCATACTGTTCTGCGTCTTTGAACGACTGCATTGCAATCTTATTCTCGCCGTAGTGCTGC
>CADAVB010000020.1:3472-65122 GCA_902791165.1 uncultured Bacteroidia bacterium | reverse complement strand
GACAAAAAACTCCTCACTCCCCACTCCCCACTCCTAACTATTTATTATTTTTGCAGCCAAATTTCAAATCCAAAGAAACATGTCAAACATTGTAGCAATAGTGGGGCGACCCAACGTGGGAAAATCGACGCTGTTTAACCGACTGCTTAAGCAACGCATGGCCATCGTGGAAGAGACGAGCGGCGTGACGCGCGACAGACATTACGGCAAGAGCGACTGGAACGGCAAGGAATTCACCGTCATCGACACTGGCGGCTATGTGGTGGGATCCGACGACATTTTTGAAGAAGAAATCCGCAAGCAAGTCGATTTGGCCATCGACGAGGCCGATGTCATCGTCTTTTTGGTCGATGGTCGCGAGGGACTTCATGTCCTTGACGAGGATGTGGCCCAAATCCTGCGCGAGCAAAAAAAACCTGTCTTGCTGGTAGTCAATAAGATAGACGAGCCCAACAAAGAAGCCTTGATGGGCGATTTCTATATGTTAGGCTTGGGAGAACCTTGGCCACTTTCCGCCATGACGGGAACAGGCACGGGCGAACTGCTTGACAAGATTTGCGAGATGCTGCCCAACGACACCACTGACTTCGACACCGACCTGCCCAAATTCACCGTTGTTGGACGACCCAACGTGGGTAAATCATCTTTAATCAACGCTTTCCTTGGCACCGACCGCCACATCGTGACCGACATCGCCGGCACCACCCGCGACGCCAACTACACGCGCTACAACGCCTTCGGCATGGAGTTCATGCTCGTCGATACCGCCGGACTGCGCAAAAAGAAAAAGGTGGAAGAAGACATCGAGTTTTATAGCGTTTTGCGCTCGGTCCGC
Organism: uncultured Bacteroidia bacterium; assembly: GCA_902791165.1. GTDB lineage: Bacteria > Bacteroidota > Bacteroidia > Bacteroidales > F082 > Limimorpha. Next base: position 64,287 of record CADAVB010000020.1, on the reverse strand, counting down.
GCCATCGAGGACTGCGACGTGGCCATCCTCATGCTTGACGCAACACAAGGCTTTGAGGCACAAGACATGAACATCCTTCGCCTCATCGAGCGCAACAAGAAGGGCTTGGTGATGGTGGTGAACAAATGGGACTTGGTCGAGAAGGACTCCAACACGCACAAGGCTTACGAGGAACTGATTCGTTCACGCACCGCACCTTTCACCGACTATCCCATCATCTTCACCTCGGCCATCAACAAGCAACGTATATATAAGGTGTTGGAGACCGCGCACAAGGTATATGAGAACCGCGAGCGCCGTATTCCCGTCCGCGAACTGAACGACAAGATGTTGGAAATCATCAACTCGCGACCTTTGCCGACGGCCTCGCGCGGACGATTCTTGCGCATCAAATACATCACCCAACTGAAAGGCCACACACCCCAGTTCATCTTTTTCTGCAACCTGCCCAAAGACGTGAAAGAGTCTTACAAACGCTTCTTGGAGAACCAATTGCGCGAAACTTGGGACTTCAACGGGGTGCCGATTCAGTTGATTTTCAAGGAGAAGTGATGGCTGAAGAAGAAAGCATCGTTCGGATGGACAAATGGCTGTGGGCGGCGCGCCTGTTCAAGACGCGCTCGCTGGCTGCCGATGCCATCAAGGGCGGCAAGGTGAAGATTGACGACAACCCCGTGAAACCTTCCCGCGAGGTGAAGGTAGGCGATGTCATCCAAGTGCAGATTGAGCAGTTGCACAAGGTGGTGGAGGTGAAAACGGTCATCAAGAACCGCGTTTCAGCCAAGCAAGTGCCCGAAGTCTACAACGACCTCACGCCCAAGGAGGAATACGAGCGCATCGAGTTCATGCGTGCCTACAAGGCCGAGTGGCGCGACCGTGGTGCAGGCCGCCCGACCAAGAAGGAACGAAGGATGATTGAGCGGCTGAAGGATGAGATGTGATAACACCAAAGGCGCCCCCAAAATGGAGTCGCCTTTGTCCTAATTGGTTGTCCTCTCGAAATTACACCATCAGTGCGCCCACAAGGCCCAAGATAGCATAGAACTCGGGAAGAGCGGCGTAAATCAAGGTGTTGGTGAACACGTCGTGACCTTGGCTCACGCCGACGATACCGTTGGCGCAAACCTGCCCTTGACGCATGGCCGAAATCATGCAGACCAAGCCCACGCAAAGGCCAACACCAAAGATGACGAGACCATTCGACGGGTCGGCTTGCATCTTGCTCAGCAGCATGAAGAAGGCCACAAAGCCGTAGATGCCCTGGGTGGCCGGCAGTGCCGACAACACCATGAAATTGCCCGATGCCTCGGGACGTTTCTTGAGGCCGCCTTCGGCAGCATTGCCCGCCGTCGAAGTGCCGATTGAACTTCCGATACCTGCCAAGGCCAACACGAGGCCTAAACCGAGATAACCTAAAATTGTTGCTAACATGATGTTTAATTGTTTATTGATTATTGTTTTAATTGTTGATTTCTGAAAGAGGTTTATAGCGACGGCCTGAGCCTTCGTAACCGGAGTTTTTGAAGAACTCGAGGAAGTTGAGTCGCAAGGGATGCACAAAGGCACCCAACACGCACATGGCGACATTCAGCGTGTGGCCAATCACAACGATGAGGATGAAAGCCACCCAGCCGAAACCACCATCACCAAGGGCTTGCAAGCCAATGGCGTTGAAGGCCTCGCCGAGTTTGGCACCAGCCAAGCCCAAGGCGTACAAGCGCAAATAACTCAACACGTCGCCGAGCAAGCCCGTGGCCGTGTTGTAGGTTTCCCACAAGCCCGAGCCGAAGTTGAGCAAAGGATTGCGTTTCAGGTCGTTGAGGAAGAAAATGCCCAAGGCGGAGAGGCTGCCTAATACGATGACAATCCACTTCGTCAAAGCCTTGTCCATCACGCCCATCAAGGCGAGACCGCCCACAATGACGCCCCCTACAATAAGTAGTGTCCAGCCCCAAGTGCCCAAGGAGTTGGCGAAGCCTTTCACCTTGGTACTTTGGTAAGTCTTGACAATCATAGCGAGGCAGATGTGTACGATACCTACGAGCAAGGCTAAAACCATCGTGCCGTCGTAACCAGCAATCTGCGAAGGCAGCATGAAACGCTTCACCGCGTCGGGGATGCACTTCCAAGTGAGCATATCGACCGAGAAAAAGGTGTGGAACAAGAGTCCCACTACCGTGGTGGCAATACCCAAGGTGATGCCCAAAGGCGCAATCTTGCCGAGCATTTTCTTCAGCCCGAGGCTCGCCAAGATGAGCACGAGGCCATAGCCCGCGTCGCCCATGCAGAAGGCGAAAAACAGCATGAAGAAGATGGAAATGAACACGGTCGGGTCGAACTCGTCGTATTTGGGCCGACCGTACATATCGGTCAGCATCTCAAACATCGAAACGAACTTGTTGTTTTTCAACTTGATTGGCGGATTGTCATCGGCTTTGGCCTTATCGACCAAATAAAGGATGTTTTCCTTTTCCAACATATCGTGCAAGGCAGGCTCGTTTTCGGCGGGGGCAAAGCCCTCAAAGACAGTGATATAGTCTTCGGCAGCCTTCTCGCCCGCGACGTTGGCCAAATGCAAATCGAGTTTCGACAAAGTCTTGTCCAACTCGGCTTGAATCACGGGTTCGTGCCATTTCAGTTGGGCCAAACGATGTTCTTTCTCTTTCACCTGTGCCTCCAAGTCGGCAATTTGCTTCTCGATGGCGGCATAGTCGCGGTCGGGGGCGGGCAGTTCCTTCAACGGGAAATCGTAGTCGTCAGAATCTGACACGACCACGAAATAGCTGTTGCCGCCGAGATTCGAAATCTCGCTCAGCGCGTACTGTTCCTTCCAAGCTGGGTCGATGGCTTTCGCCTTGTAGAAGTGGAGTTTCAGTCCGGTTTCCTTGAGGCGGTCGAAACTCTTGGCATCAAACTGGCCCCAAGGCACCAACTCATCCGCATCCTTGCGAAGTTGCGGCAGTTGGGCTTCGATGGCTCCTTTGTCGCGCACGGTCTCCATCACCTCCACGGCGAAGTCGGTCGGCTTCTGGCCTGGGTCTTCCGCTTTTTCGACTTCCTTCAAAGCCGAAAGCGCATCGCGGTAAACCTCTGCACGCGCCGACAGCTTCTCCGATTTCTCGTCGATGGGCTTCAGCGAGCGGGTGATGTCCACCACGCCCACCGATTGCAACTTCTCCAAGAAGGCATCGGCATCGCCGCTCATGAGGATGAAATCATATTTCGTCATTTCAGTTACCATATTCTGCCTCCTCCTCCTCTATGTGTTTGTTTTTCACGATTTTCTGCGAAGCCTTGTCGAGGTTCTCCGCGTCTTCCATATATCGCTTGATCTTACGTATGGCTTCGTTGTAGCCAGGAATTTGCACCTTCTCGTAAAGGTTGACTTTCTGTGTGGTCTTTTTCCGTTGGTAGTCCAAAACGCGGCTCACCTCGGTATAGACCTCCGACTCGATGCCCAACTGTGCCAAGTTTTTCAGGATTTGAACGCCGTCGGCATACCACATCGGCTTGGTGAAGAGGTTGATGTCCTTCACATCGAACAGCACCTCCTCCAACGACGGCACGGGCACGCCCGCAATCTTGACGGTCTTCAGCTTGACATCGGTCACGGAAATCAGTCCTGGCTCAAATTCATTCCAAAGCCGGGCCATATACTCATACGACTTGAGTTCGGCCTCTAACTGTGCGACAAGGCTCTCCGAATGTTGCTTGGCTTTCTTCACCTCAAGGCGCAGCGCACTCTCCTTGCTCTTCAGCGTGGGCAGGGCACGGGTTCGCGTCTTGAGCTGCTTGTTCATCTCATTCAGCGAGGTCTTGTTATATTGAAATTTGATGGCCATGATTACATTATAATGGATGTGTGCATGGGGTTCACTACCCTAACGCCTTTTACCGTCATGGCGGACAAAGATCCGCCATCACCTATGCGCGAAGACAGTCTTTCACGCTTGGGAGATTGCGGGTCAAGCCCGCAATGACGATTAAGGATCAAGTGAGATGCTCCCATATTATTCTTTTTCTTTCCAGTATTTTTCGATGAGTTTCTCCTTCAGACCCGTCTCGGCCTTGGTGAAATACTTGCCAAACAACTCCCAAGCGGTATCGAGCATCTCCGTAATCGGGATGTTGACGTCGATGGCGAGGAGGCGCGTGGCGTATTCCTTGGCGTAGTCGAGGCAGCGCAGGTCGTAGTCGCTCAAGTCGAAGCCGTTCTCCAACTTGGTCTTGGCGTTGGAAGCGTCGGCGTACAAACGAACCGAGGTATTCATCACCGCACTGTGGTCCTCGCGGGTCTTCTTGTTCTGCACATGTTGTTTCAAACGCGACAGCGAGCGGAACGGATCGACAATGACCTTGCCCGAATCAGCATCGGCACGGAGGAACAACTGGCCTTCGGTGATATAACCTGTGTTGTCAGGAATGGCGTGCGTGATGTCGCCATCGTTCAAGGTCGTCACGGCGATGATGGTGATGGAACCGCCATCGGGCAACTGCACGGCCTTTTCGTAAATCTTCGCGAGGTCGGAATAGAGCGAGCCAGGCATGGAGTCCTTGGATGGGATTTGGTCCATACGGTTGCTCACGATACTCAAAGCGTCGGCATACAAGGTCATGTCGGTGAGCAGCACCAGCACCTTCTCGTTCTTGTCCACAGCGAAATATTCCGCAGCGGTCAAGGCCATGTCGGGAATCAGCAGACGCTCGACAGGCGGTTGGTCGGTGGTGTTCACGAAACTGATGATCTTGTGCAAAGCACCCGCGCTCTCAAACTCGTTTTTGAAAAACAGGTAGTCGTCGTTCGAAAGTCCCATGCCGCCGAGGATAATCTTATCGACATCGGCGCGGAGGGCCACCATGCTCATCACCTTATTGTAAGGCTGGTCGGGGTCGGCGAAGAAAGGAATCTTCTGTCCCGAAACCAAAGTGTTGTTCAAGTCGATGCCGGCGATACCCGTTGGAATCAGTTCCGAAGGCATACGACGCTTGTAGGGGTTCACGGAGGGGCCGCCGATCTGGCGTTTCTCGCCCTCCACAGCCGGACCGCCGTCGATAGGCTCGCCGTAAGCGTTGAAGAAACGGCCTGCCAGTTCGTCGCTCACGTTCAAGGTGGGCGGCTCGCCAAAGAAGGTCACTTCGGCGTTGGTCGGGATGTCTTCCGTGCCGCCAAACACCTGCAAGGTGACGGCGTTGTCCTTGATTTTCACCACCTGCGCCAAACGACCCGCCACGACAGCGAGTTCGTCGTTGGCCACGCCTTGCGCCTCAAGGGTCACGGTGGCCTTGGTGATGGCGGTCAGCTTCGTATAGATGCGTTGAAAGGCTTTCTCACTCATGTTTCAGTTCCTCCTTTAACTGTCCAAGATATTTTTCAAAGTTTTCCGACTTGAATTCCGAGTAGTTCATCTGTCGGCAGATGTTAATCAGGCCCTTGAAATAGGTCGTGCACTCCTCGAAGTTGTCGAACTTGAAGCTACGGTCGCAGATTTCGAGTACAAGGTCGAGCATAAACTTTTGGCGTTCAAGTGGCGTTGAGCCGTCGATTTCGTCGAAAGCGTCTTGTTGAAGTATCACAAAGTCAATGAGTTCCGACTTCCAATATTGCTCGTGGTACGACATCGGCACGCCGTCGTCGCCCAAGATGTTGATTTGCTCGTAGGCATCTTTACCTTTTCTAATGATGTATTTCGTCTTCGTCACCTTATCGACCCAACCCTTTTCAATCTTGTTGTCAAGATATTCAATGATTTCGGGATATTCGAGGTATTTCGAGTAGGAATCCACGGGATCGACGGCGGGATAGCGCTTCTTGTCGGCGCGGTTCTGCGAAAGGCCATAGAAGCAACGGGCCGCTTTCTTGGTGGATTCGGTGACAGGTTCCTTCAAGTTACCGCCAGCAGGCGACACCGTTCCGATGAAGGTGATGGAACCCGACTGGCCGTTGTTCAGTTTCACATAACCCGCACGAGCGTAGAAATTGGAGATGATGGCCGACAAATCAACTGGGAAGCCGTCCTGGCCGGGCAGTTCCTCCAAACGGTTACTCATCTCACGCAAGGCCTGCGCCCAACGCGAGGTGGAGTCGGCGAGCAGCAAGACTTTCATACCCATGGCGCGGTAGTATTCGCCGAGGGTCATGGCGGTATAAACCGAAGCCTCACGAGCCGCGACTGGCATATTGGACGTGTTGCAGATGATGATGGTACGCTCCATCAGGCTGCGACCCGTGTGTTTGTCCTTCAGTTCGGGGAACTCGGTGAAGATTTCCACCACCTCGTTGGCACGCTCGCCGCAGGCCGCCATGATGATGATGTCGGCGTCGGCTTGCTCGGCCAAAGCATGTTGCAGCACAGTCTTGCCGCAGCCGAAAGGTCCAGGGATGAAGCCCGTGCCGCCTTCCGCGATGGGATTGAGCGTGTCGATGGTGCGCACACCCGTTTCCATCACCTTGAAGGGACGCGGTTTCTCCGCATAGCCGCCCACGGCCACCTTGACAGGCCATTTCTGGATCATGGTCACCTTCACTTCCTCACCTTCCGCGTTGGTCAGCGTGGCGATGGTGTCGGTGATCTTGTATTGTCCGGCAGCCGCTACCGACTTCACGGTGTAAGTGCCCTTGAAGTTGAACGGCACCATGATTTTGTGGGGCAGCCAGCCTTCCTTGACTTCGCCCAACCAGTCGGCGGCAACCACTTGGTCGCCTGCCTTGGCGAGGGGTGTGAAGTCCCAAAGTTTCTCTTCGTCCAAGGCCTTGGTGTATTCACCGCGTTTCAGAAACACGTCCGTCATGGTGGCGAGGTTGTTCTGCAGGCCGTCGAAGTTGCTCGAAAGCAAACCGGGACCCAAGGACACTTCAAGCATGTAGCCTTGGAATTCCACCTTGTCGCCGATTTGGAGGCCGCGCGTGCTCTCAAACACCTGCACGGAGGCCTTGTTCCCGTTCACCTTGATGACCTCCGCCATCAGCTTGGTACCCGCCAAGTCGATGAAGCAGATTTCATTCTGTGCCACAGGGCCGTCCACCTCCACAGTGACGAGGTTTGCAATGATTCCTGTAACTTTTCCTGTTGTTTTCATTTATTTCAAGATTTCTAATTTCTATATTTCTTATTTCAAAATTTCAAGATTTCAAGATTAATACAACGGCAACCCCCGATAGAATCGCGATGCCAAAACTCAACAAAGTGCCGACCAAAACATATTCCGACTTCACCGTATCCGTCTCCCTAAACCTCAGCAGCGACTTGGCAGCCAAAAGGAAACCAATGGCTTCATATTGTCCCAACATGACAAAGACTAACGTAAGCATCCTTTCAACATTGCCAATCACACGACCCGCATTGGGCAAACTTTGCTCTTTTCCGCTGTCAGGAATGGTAATTTTTGCTTCCTTGAAAATGTTCTGGATGATGAAATTGGCTGGGCGCAAGCAAAACACGAGAGCCATAATCCACAGCAAAACCTTTGTTTCGGACAACCATATCGGGAGCGAAATTTCACCTATATTATTAAAGGTAATCACCACCGCGACAATGACCGCCAAATGCAGCAGCTGGTCAATGAAGAACGCGCCTTTCAGGTTCTTACAAACCGATTTCAGGCCGTCAATGATAAGGTGCAACACCGCAATCAGCAACGCTGCCCACCAAAAGCCCACACTCAGCGAAAACAACCAAGCGAGAGCAAAGGTAATCAACGCATGAATGTACAAATGCCTCGATTTGAACGCATTGTCGGCCTTGCTCTTGCAGGATTTTTCCGTTTGCAAGTAGAAGTCGCTGACCAAATGCGCCAAAAGTTGCAATATGAGGAGTTTGCACATCATGATTCGAAGTCCAGTTTTTCAAAGTATTTTACGGCGGATTCGATGGCAGGCCAACCAGCAGAATTACTATGTCGATTTACCGTCGGTTGCTTTATATTCAACAACTTTGCTATTTCATTCTCCTGTTTCCCCAACAACTTATTATATACGATTTCACTTTGGATGGATGTTGCCTTTTTCAGCACAACATCCAATAATCCCAACATGGTATCTATTTGTTCAGAAAGTGACTCGTCGTTGCACCCAAACAACATTGTTCTTTTCATGGAAGTTCTACCTTTATCCGATTTTAGTTGGTTTTCCAACAATCTCCCTGAATAATAGATTGCCTCCCCATCCAGAACATCTTGTTTTTTATCAACGGTGCGCATTTCGCCAACGCCAATAGCCAGCCGAACACCATATTTCTTAAACAACTCACGTTTGACATTCATTTCTTTTCCCCATGAAAAAGTCTTTTTCACCAAAGTCTTCAACAACAACGCTGTTCTAAATGCTTCATGCGGGTCGAACAAGAAAATCTCAACCGAATCGCCTTTAAACAACCTTCCCCAATTCTTGCCCTGCGACTTTTCTGCAAGTTCATCAAGGAAACGACGTATTTCCGATTGCAAAAGTGTCAACTCCTCCACCTTTAATGCTGTGGAAGAAACGATGTCTGCCGAAATTGTTGCTCTTACCATTTATTTTCTTCTTTATCACTTTATAAGGTTTGGAACTTATATTTTCCATTTATTAGGCTCAGAACTTATATCTCATTCTTATAACCTTTAGAGGCTATATTTACAATTTATAGCATCCAAATACTATATTTATATTTTATAGCGTCTTGATACTATACTTTCCCTCCTCCGCTCAAATCCAAATTCGCACTCGTGCCTCTAATCTCTTGAACCAGTTTCTTGAACATTTCCTGTCCTTTGGCCACATCGAGTTCGGCCCAACGTTGGACGGTCTTGGCTTTCACCAAAAAGGCAAGGATGGCATTCATGTTGAAATAGTCCATGCGGGCGATGTCGGAGGCCTTCTCCCATTTCAGCCCGTCCATCTTCTGCTCACGCTGCACGAAGTCGGCATCGTTGAGAATCTCGCGGATTTGCGTTTCCTCCTCGAAATCAGCCTCTTCAAGGTTCACCAAATAAGGGTCGCTTTCTTTTCCGAGGCGTTTGGCCAAGTAGTTCACCTTCATGTTGCGCAGGCGACCGTCGAAGTCGAAATACTCGCGGATGAAGCGGTTCTTGCTCTCGGCGGCCTTGGCGTAGAAGTCGGCACCCAAAGAGTTTTCATCGAAACCATCCTCCATAAGTTCGACCAACTGTTGGTCTTTCTCGGAAAGCAGTTCCATAATCGACTCTTTCACGGCGGCATAGTCGAAGCCCGCGCTTTCGAAGCCCGAAGTCAGTTCCGGTAGGCCGGCCACGATATAGACGTAATTATCCATCAGCCGAAGAGGATTTTCTTGGTGGCGGGACGCAGGTAGTTGGCGATGAGTTGGGTGAACTCCTCGTCGGTGAAGTTAAGCATGTAGCCGCCTTCCTTGGGCGAAATCTTGAAGCCGCCGTTCATCTTCTTGGAGTAATCCACTTTCACCTCGCCCTTGAACTGGTTGGCGATTTCGTTTTTCACGAAAGGCTCCACTTCTGCTTTCAAGGCTTCGGGCAGGATGAGGCTCAAATCGACGGGCGATGCGTTTTGCGGGTTGAAGGCCTTCACCACACTGGCAATCAACTCCTTGACGAAGGCAGCGTTACCTATGTTGGCTTTCACGCCTTCTTGGGCGGCCTTGGTCACCACCATCTTCTCGATTTCCTGTTTCGTCACGGCGACGCTTTGCGTGGCGGCCATCTTAACGTCGGCGGTCACCTTGGTTTTCAGTTCCTCGGCTTCCTTGTTGGCCTGCGCGATGATGCGCTCGGCCTCGGCCTTGGCTTGGGAGATGATGCCTTCTGCCTCAGCATGAGCCTTTTGCAGCAGTTCCTCGCCGTCTTGTTTTCCTTTCGAGAGGCCCTCGTTGTAGAGCCTGTCAGTCAATGCTTGCAGTTTGTCTTGCATATATTTTTCGTTTTGTTGTTGCTTTTGGAATTGCCTGCAAAATTAGGAAATCCCCGTCACAAAACGAAACGAAAAAGAAAAAATTTCACGAAAGTTTGTAGTACGACCCCAAAATCCGCGCAAACCACTTGGCGGGCAAGATTCTTTTCAGCAAAACGGAGAGCTTTTGCTCCAACGAAGCCACGACATAGCCGTTTCTCGGGTTCTTTTTCTTGACGATTTGGCTGATTTTTTGGGCCAAGACGACGGGCTTGAGGCCACCGTTCTCGTCGTGCTCCACCTTCTCGATGGCGGTTTTGTAAATGGGATAGGCTTCAAGCGCGGCCTCGTCGGCCACCTTCTTGCGGCGGCCCGTGAAGCCTGTGGCAAAGTCGCCAGGACGAATCACAACCACTTGTATTCCAAAGGATTGTGTTTCCAAGCGCAAGGCCTCGCAATAGCCCTCAATGGCGAACTTACTGGCGGAATAAAAGCCTTGGAACGGCAAGCCCATCAGTCCGCCAATGCTGCTCAGGGCGATAATTTTGCCCCTACCCTGCCGCCGCATGTGGGGCAAAACGGCATCCACGCAATGCACCAGGCCCATGAAGTTGGTGTCCATCTGCAAGCGGATTTCCTCCTCGGTGGCGAATTCGAGAGGCCCGCCGATGCCCATGCCGGCATTATTGACCAAAACATCGATACGACCTTCTTTTTCAACGATTTCCGCAACAGCTTGCATCACGGCCTCGCGGTCGCGGACGTCCACCTTTATATAATGTACATTGGGCAGCGGTTCCACCTCGCGGCGCACGGTGCCATAAACGACATGGCCTTCCTGCGAGAGCAGCCTTGCCGTTTCGAGGCCGAAGCCTGATGATATGCCGGTGATGAAAACTATGTGTTTCACAGATTCTGCGGATTAATCCCGCCCTGAAAGGGCGATACTTCAGTAACCGTAGGTCAGCGACCTACGGCAGCACCCCGATAGGCAATCATATCACTCCAATCTCCCTAAAAGCCCTCGTGATCTTCTCTAACGCCTCATCCACCTGGTCAAAGGTGTGCGTGGCCATCAGTGCGAAGCGAATCAAGACATCCTCCTCGGGCACGGCGGGCGCGATGACGGGCGTGACGAAAATGCCGTCGTCCAAGAGCCTGTTGCACAGCCAGAAAGCCTTCTCCGAATTGCGTACAAAGAGCGGGATGATGGGCGTTTCGCTTTGGCCCGTGTCGAAGCCTCTTTCCTTGAACTGGTTGCGGGCATAGTCGCTGATTTTCCAAAGGTGCTCGATGCGTTCGGGCTCGTTCAGCATGATGTCGATGGCGCAGCTGACGGAAGCCACATTTGCGGGCGGCATACTCGCGCTGAAAATCAGGCTGCGGGCGTTGTGTTTCAGGTAGTTGATGACGTCGAAGTCGGCGGCGATGAAGCCTCCCAGCGAGCCAAACGACTTGGAGAACGTGCCCATGATCATATCGACTTTGTCGGTGAGGCCGAAGTGGTCGGCGGTGCCGCGTCCCTGACGACCCAAAACACCCAAGGCGTGTGCGTCGTCAATCATGATGTCGGCGTTGTATTGCTCGGCCAATTCCACCATGCGCGGCAGCGGCACGATGTCGCCTTCCATCGAGAAAACGCCGTCGGCCACGATGAGTTTCATCGCTTCGGGGGCGCAGTTCTTCAGCTTGGCTTCGAGCGCGTCCATGTCGTTGTGGTTGTATTTCCACACCTTGCCGAACGAGAGGCGGCTGCCCTCGATGATGGAGGCATGGTCGAGGCTGTCGAGAAGGAGGTAGTCGTTGCGTCCACAGACTGCGGAAACCACGCCCAAATTGACTTGGAACCCCGTGCTGAAGCACACGGCGGCTTCCTTGCCGACGAGTTGGGCCAACTTCTCTTCCAAAGCGACGTGAATGTCCAAAGTGCCGTTCAAAAACCTTGAGCCAGAGCAACTTGTGCCGTATTTCTTTACCGCTTCGATGGCGGCTTCCTTCAGGCGCGGGTCGTTGGCGAGGCCGAGATAGCTGTTGGAGCCAAACATCAGCACGTCCTTCCCGTTGATTTTCACCACTGTACTCTGTTCAGACTCAATGGGTTTGTAGTAAGGATATATGCCTTTGGCCTGGGCTTCTTGCGGTGCCCTATATTTTGCGCAGTTTTGCTTTAGTATATGTGTTCTCATCCAATGTGTTTTTTGTATGTTCTTGCTCGTTTTGTGAGATGGTGTTCCAGATAGTGCCAGAGGTTTTGCACACTGGTGTTGTCTTCCAGTTCGCGTGTCGATTCAATGTATTTGATGCCGTTTTTGGTGATGCCTTGCGCGAACTTGTGGAAAATCATGGCATTCACACCCTTGTTCTTGTATTTTTCGTCGATGGCGATGAGCAACAAGTCGATGGTATCGTTTTTCTTCAAGGCTTTCAATATGTGCATCCAACCCGTTGGGAACAGCTTCCCTTTGGCCTTTTGCATGGCTTTGGCGAGCGATGGCAGCGCCACGCCGAAGCCGATGACTTCTTCGTTGCCGATGACTTCTTCGTTGGCGTCGAGGATGATGGAAACATAGTCCACATTGATGTTCGACAGGAACTGTTTCTTCAGGTCGTCGCACTGGCCGGGCGTCAGTTCGGAGAACCCGTGAAGTTTCGAGTAGGCGTTATTGAGGCAACGGAACACCCCGTCAAGATAGGGTCCTAATTCGGCCTTGTTGCGGAATGGTGCCTGATGCAGGTCGTTTTTGACGGCCACCAATTGCGACATCCGCTCATAGCGTTCGGGGATGACCTCGGGCACCAAGATGCGGTATTCCACAAAATCGACCTCTTTGGTGAAACCCATATCCACAAAATGCTTCTCATAATAAGGTGCGTTGTATTTGCCGTAGGGTGTGGGCAGTTGGTCGAAGCCTTCCACCAAAATGCCGGCCGCGTCAAACTCGAGGAAACCCATCGGGCCGCTTAGGGTGTCCATGCCTTTTTCCTTGGCATACTGTATCACCGTAGCCATCAAAGCCTTAAAGACTTCCACGTCGTCAACGAAATCAACGAAACCGAAACGACAAGTCTTCTCTCCGGTTTTTTCGTTGTAGCGATGGTTGATGATGCCCGCCACACGACCTAAGACTTCGCCTCTCACGTTGCAAGCCAGCCAATACTTTCCTTCGCACACCTCGAAGGCGTGGTTTTTCTCGGGAGTCAGCGTATCGCGATCCATCTTCTCGATTTGCGGCACATAGTAAGGATTGTCCTTGTAAAGCACATTCGGGAAATGCACGAATGTCTTCAAATCTTTCTTTGCGGTAACTTCTCTAATCTGAATCATCGTGCAAAAATAGGGTTTTATGCGATTCGCAGGAAAAAAAACTGCCTTTTTTGTCTTTTTTGACGAAATCCGTCGAACCTAAAACTTAATTTGATATATTTGCGGCTTCATTAACAAAAAGAATTAGGAAAAAGAAGATAAAACATGTCAAAAGGACACATCACTCAAATCATCGGCCCTGTGGTCGATATCTATTTTGAAGGCAGCGAGTCTGGTCTGCCCAAGATTCACGATGCCCTTAAGGTGATACGCCCCAATGGGAAGCGGCTTGTCTTGGAATGTCAGCAACACATCGGAGAAAACTCGGTGCGCACCATCGCCATGGACTCCACCGACGGCCTCATGCGTGGCATGGAAGTATCCCTTTCGGGCAAGCCCATCTCCATCCCCATCGGCAACCAAATCAAAGGCCGCCTGCTCAACGTGACGGGCGACGCCATCGACGGCATAGGCAGCCTCGACCGCAGCGCCGAATATCCCATCCACCGCGACCCGCCCAAATATGAGGACCTGGCCACATCGAAAGAAGTGCTTTTCACCGGCATCAAGGTCATCGACTTGCTGGAGCCTTACCTGAAAGGCGGAAAAATCGGCCTGTTCGGTGGCGCAGGCGTGGGCAAGACCGTGCTCATCATGGAACTCATCAACAACATCGCGAAGGGCTACAACGGCTACTCGGTGTTCACGGGCGTGGGCGAGCGCACCCGCGAGGGCAACGACCTGCTCCGCGAAATGATCGAGTCGGGCATCATCAAGTACGGCGACGAGTTCGTCAAGGCGATGGAAGAAGGCGACTGGGACCTCTCGAAAATCGACAAGGAAGCCCTTGCCACCTCGCAGGCCACATTGGTCTTCGGCCAGATGAACGAGCCGCCTGGGGCGCGTGTGTCAGTGGCTCTTTCTGGATTGACCGTGGCCGAGTCGTTCCGCGACGACACCAACGACGACCAAAACGACATCCTGCTCTTCATCGACAACATCTTCCGTTTCACACAGGCAGGCTCTGAAGTGTCGGCTCTGTTGGGCCGTATGCCTTCGGCTGTGGGTTACCAACCTACGTTGGCTACGGAAATGGGTCTGATGCAGGAACGTATCACCTCAACGAAAAACGGGTCAATCACCTCAGTGCAAGCCATTTATGTACCTGCCGACGACTTGACCGACCCGGCACCCGCCACCACCTTCGCGCACTTAGACGCCACCACCGTGTTGAGCCGTAAGATTGCCGAGTTGGGCATCTATCCCGCCGTGGACCCCTTGGATTCCACCTCGCGCATCCTCGACCCGAACATCATCGGCGAGAAGCACTACAACACCGCACAACGCGTCATCCAGCTGCTGCAACGCAACAAGGAACTGCAAGACATCATCGCCATCCTCGGCATGGAAGAGCTTTCCGAAGAGGACAAGATTGTCGTGCACCGCGCCCGCCGCGTGCAGCGTTTCCTGTCGCAGCCTTTCCACGTCGCCGAGCAATTCACCGGCTTGAAGGGCGTGATGGTACCGATTGAGGAAACCATCAAGGGCTTCAACATGATCATGGACGGCGAAGTCGATCAGTATCCCGAGGCCGCCTTCAACCTGGTGGGCACCATCGAAGAGGCCATCGCCAAGGGTGAGGAACTGCTGAAAAACGCTAATAATTAATAAGGTGATGAATCGAAACGAAAGAAGGACTATGACTTGTGACTATGACAATGACCGCTCCAACCAAAAGCTGAAGTTTCAGCATCCCGTGAAAGCGGTCCTGATCATGGTCAATGGTCATGGTCAATAAGTCCCGAAGTCAAAAAAATCATGAAAGTCGAAGTAATATCACCGAGCGAAACGCTGTATTCCGGCGAAGCCGAAAGCGTCACCGTGCCGAGCCAGATGGGGCCATTCACCCTGCTGGAGCACCATGCCGCCATCGTCGCCATCCTTGAGGCCGGCAAAGTCGTCCTCAACAACGGCAAGGGCGAACACCGCGAGTTCGACATCAAAGGCGGCTTCGTCGAGAACCACAGCAACCAACTGACCGTTTGCGTAGAACTATGAAAAACAAGGTTTTGACAACATATTTGGCTGTTTTCCTCCTCATCTGCATCGTCTTCGACGGCGTGCTGCTCACCTGTTTTGCCGACAAGTCGTGGTGGAACAACTGGATGATTATGGCACCTAACCTTTTCATGGTGTTGGGCGCGTTCTATTGCCACCTGATGCAGAAAAACGTGGACGCTTCTTCCAACAAACTCACATGGCTGTTTGTGTATAAAGGCGTCAAGATGTTGTTCACCGTGGCTGCCATGGTGCTTTACCTCGTATTCGTCAAGGAAGGCGGCAAGGCTTTCATCATCATCACGGCGATGGCCTATTTAGTTGCCTTGCTTGCGGAAACCTGCGTTTATACCCATTATATCAAGAACTTGAACAAAGAAAACAAAGCATGAAAAATGTTTTGAAGCATAGCATCCTCATCCTTTTCCTCGCGTTGCTGACATTTGCGCCAAGCCAAGGCTTTGCGCACGGCGAGGAGAGCCAGCATCAAGAGGAGTTCGACGCCAAGTCGTTCATCTTCGGCCACACTGGCGATTCGTATTGTTTCCACATCACGGAAATCCACGGGCATCCCGTTTGCGTGTGGCTGCCCGTCATCGTGAAGAGCAAGGGCGGCGGCTGGTCGGTGTTCTCCTCGAAGCACGTCTGCGAGCTGAAGGAAGGCGAGACCTACAGCCACAACGGCCACCAATTCTTCATCCCGCCTATCAGCGCCGAAAAATACCCGGGCAAATTAGTGGAACTGAAAGCCGACGGCAGTCTCTCGCGACCTTTCGACATCTCGTTCACCAAAAACGCCTTCGGCATCTTCCTCGTGTGCGCCTTCCTGCTGGCTTTCTTCCTGCCCGCTGCGAAGAAATACAAGAAAGACCCGATGGCCAAGCCCACCAAGTATCAAGGCATGGTGGAATGGCTCACCTACATGGTGCTCGACGGCATCATCCGCCCCAACATCCCCGAAAAGAAAGTGAAACAATTCGCGCCTTATTTGTTGACGGTGTTTTTCTTCATCTTCTTCGCCAACCTGTTCGGCCTGATTCCGTTCTTCCCCTTCAGTGCCAACGTGACGGGCAACCTGAGCATCACTTTGGTCCTTGCCCTGCTGACCTATTTCTTCGTGAACGTGTTCGGCAACAGGCACTATTGGAAAGAAATCCTCTGGCCCGACGTGCCCGTCTTCTTGAAAGCCTTCCCCCTAATGCCCATCATCGAGCTGATTTCCACCATCACCAAGCCTTTCGCCCTGATGGTGCGTTTGTTCGCCAACATCCTTGCCGGACACATCATCATCATGGTGCTCATGGCCTTGATTTTCATCATCACGGGAATGTATGGCGCAGGCATGGGCGGCGCAATGAGCATCGTTTCCATCTTCATGACCATCTTTATGACGGCGTTGGAACTGCTTGTGGCGTATATCCAAGCCTACGTTTTCACCATATTGTCGTCATTGTTTATCGGAATGGCACAACATGAACCGGAACACGAGTAATAGTTGGGAGTTAGGAGTTGGGAGTTGGGAGTTGGGGGTTGTAGGGAGGTTACATTGGGGCAGCCAAGGTATGAGGTAGGAAGTAGGAAGTAGGAAGTAGGAAGTAGGTAGTAGGAGGTATGAGGTGTGAGGTTTGTAGGGACGCAATGCTTGCGTCTGAAATCCTGAAATCCTGAAATTTGAAATCTTGAAATCTTAAATCTTTAAATCTTAAATCTTTAAATCAAACAAATAATCACTTAAACAATTAAAATCATGTTATTATCAATTCTCCTTCAAGCAACAGAAGCGGTTAAAGCCGTGTCTTACGTTCCTGGTCTGGCCGCCATCGCAGCCGCCATCGCAGTAATTGGTGGTGCCATTGGCATCGGCAGAATCGGCCAGTCGGCCATGGAAGCCATGGCTCGTCAGCCCGAAGCCGCTGGAAAAATCCAGTCAGGCATGATCATCGCCGGCGCTCTCGTCGAAGGTGCAACGCTGTTCGCCATCGTCGTGTGCGTGTTGGCCGTGATGAAATAAGCTGGCCTGCTTCGCATTGACGCGAGGCTGCAGCACCAAGTACCATGACTTGTGACTATGACCATGACAACTTTCCAGAAATGAAAGCCGTCATGGTCAATGGTCATGGTCAATGGTCAATGAGCCTCGCCCCAACAATCAACAATCAACGATTAAAGATTAAACAACGAAACAATGGAACTATTTCTTCCCGAAAGTGGATTAGTGATATGGATGCTCATCGGCTTCCTCATCGTCTTCTTCATCTTGGCAAAGGTGGGCTGGCCGATGATTATGGGCGCCGTGGAGCAGCGCAACACACAAATCGCCGACTCGCTCCTCGCCGCCGAGGAAGCCAACAACGCCCTTGCCGGCATCGAGCAGAAAAGGCAGGAAACCATGGCTGCGGCACAAGCCGAGCAAATCAAAATCATGAAGGAAAGTCAAGAGCTGAAGACCCAACTCATCGAGGAGGCCAAGGCTCAGGCACGCCAGGAAGCCGAGAAAATCGTGGCCGACGCACGCCTGAAAATCGAGAAAGAACAGGCCGAGGCCATGGCACAAATCAAGAACGAGGTCATCGCCCTCTCTGTTGATATAGCCGAGAAGCTGCTGCAACGCGAGCTGAACGACAAGCCGTCGCAGACCGACTACATCGAAACGCTGTTGAGAAACATCCCCACCCGCATTGAGGCATAAAATATGGACAACGGAAGAATATCGGTGAGATACGCGCGGGCCTTGTTTCAACTCTCGCAAGAGCAAGGCTGCGAAGAGGCTGTTTATGACGGCCTGACGCGCTTTGCGCACAACTATTTGTTGGCCATCGCGCAGTTCAACGAGGTGCTGGCCGACCCCATCGTGGCCAAAGAGGAAAAGGTGAAACTGATGGAAATGGCCGTCGGCGAGCCCCTGCACAACACGTTGAAGCAATTCATGGCCTTCGTGGCCGACCAGAAACGCGAGAACAAGATGCCGCTCATCGCTATGAAATTCATGGAGATGTATCGCGCCAAGCATCATATCTTGAGCACACAAGTAACCACGGCCACCGAGTTACCCGAGGCTACTTACGACAAAATCAAGGCCTTTGTGAAGCAAGCCTTCGATGCCGAGGCCGAAATCGATGTGAAGATTGACCCAAGCCTCATCGGCGGTTTCATCTTAGACATCGAGAACAACCGTATGGACGCGAGCGTGGCAGGACAGCTTAATGCGCTGAAAAATAGATTGAAACAATAGCAGAAGTTCTGGCGGATTTGAAATCCGCCAGCATCGAGAAGGGGATTTCAAATCCCCACCTCAACTCCGCCGAATTGCAAATTCGTCGGAACCAAGAAACAAACAACTAAACAGACAACAACAAACAACAACATATATGTCAAACATCAAATCAAGTGAAATATCGAGCATCCTGCAAATGCAGCTCCAGAACATGAGCAACAAGGTTCAGTTCGAGGAGATCGGCAAGGTGCTGCAAGTGAGCGACGGCGTGGCACACGTCTATGGATTGGACAAAGTGCAGTCCAACGAACTCGTTGAGTTCGAGAACGGCACAATGGGCGTGGTGCTCAACCTCGAAGAAGACAACGTCGGCGTGGTGCTGCTCGGTCCCACCGAGGGCATCAAGGAAGGCGAAACCGTGAAGCGCACCCAGCGCATCGCCTCCGTCATGGCGGGCGAAGGCATGTTGGGGCGCGTCGTGGATGGCCTCGGTCGTCCCATCGACGGCAAAGGCCCCATCCAAGGCCAAACCTACGAAATGCCCTTGGAGCGCAAGGCTCCTGGCGTCATCTTCCGCCAACCCGTGAACCAACCCCTGCAAACAGGTATCAAGGCCATCGACGCCATGATTCCCATCGGACGCGGCCAGCGTGAGCTGATCATCGGCGACCGCCAAACGGGCAAGACCGCCATCGCCATCGACACCATCATCAACCAGAAAGACAACTACAAGAACGGCGACCCTGTGTATTGCATCTATGTGGCCGTGGGTCAGAAAGGCTCCACCGTGCGCAACCTCGTGAAAACCTTGGAACATCATGGTGCCTTGGACTACACCATCGTGGTCAGCGCGACGGCCTCCGACCCTGCCGCCATGCAGTTCTACGCGCCTTACGCTGGCGTGGCCATCGCCGAGTACTTCCGCGACACGGGCCGCCATGCCTTGGTCATCTACGACGACCTCTCGAAACAGGCCGTGGCCTATCGTGAAGTTTCGCTGATTTTGCGCCGTCCCCCGGGACGCGAGGCTTACCCAGGCGACATCTTCTACCTCCACAGCCGTTTGCTCGAACGCGCCGCCAAAATCATCAAGAACGACGACGTGGCACGACAGATGAACGACCTACCCGACAGTCTGAAAGACATCGTGAAAGGCGGTGGCAGCATCACCGCACTGCCCATCATCGAAACGCAGGCGGGCGACGTTTCGGCCTACATCCCGACCAATGTCATCTCCATCACCGACGGACAGATCTTCTTGGAAACCAGCCTGTTCAATGCAGGTGTCCGTCCCGCCATCAACGTGGGTATCTCGGTGTCGCGTGTGGGTGGCAACGCCCAAATCAAGTCGATGAAGAAGGTGGCCGGCACCTTGAAACTCGACCAAGCCCAGTTCCGTGAGATGGAGGCTTTCTCGAAGTTCGGTGCCGAACTCGACGCTGCCACCTTGTCCATCCTCGACAAGGGCCGCAAGAACGTGGAACTGCTGAAACAACCGCAATACACGCCCATGCCCGTTGAGAAGCAAGTTGCTATCATCTTCTGCGGAACCAACGGACTCTTAAGCAAAGTGCCTGAAAACAAGGTGCTTGAGTTCGAGAAACAATTCCTCGACCTCATGGAAGTGAAGCACAAGGACGTGATGGCCCAACTGAAGGCCGGAAAGATTGACGACGACATCAAGGCCGTGCTGAAGGAAGAAGCGTTGAACCTAAGCGAACACTTTGTTTAATGTGAAGTGTGGAGTGGTGAGTGTGGAGTATTTCAACTCCTAACTCCTAACTCCTAACTGTAAACTGCAAACTGAAGAAAAATGGCATCACTAAAAGAAATACGGGCCAGAATCGCCTCCGTCGCCTCGACGCAGAAAATCACGAGCGCGATGAAAATGGTGTCGGCGGCCAAGCTGAAAAAAGCCGAAAATGCAACGTTGAGCTTTGTCCCCTACAAGACCAAACTCAGCGAAGCGCTATCAAACTATCTCGGCTCCTTGGAAGGCACTGTCAGCATCCCGTTGGCCGAAAGCCGCGAGGTGAAAAAAGTGGCACTCATCGCCTTCACTTCGAGCAGCGGATTGTGTGGCGTTTACAACTCCAATGTCTGCAAACTGTTCAAAAAAGCCTACGACGAATACGCAGAAACACTTGGAAAAGAGAATGTTATCTCGATTTTGGCGGGCAAGAAAATCAATGACTACGCCAAAAAGTTCCAGATTGCGGTGGAGAAGCAGTTCGACCCCGTCACCGAACGCCCGTCCTACGACATGGCCATCGAGCTTGGCGATGAGATGGTGAAACTGTTCCTCGACCACAAGGTGGACCGCGTGGAAGTCATCTTCAACCATTTCAAGAACGCCGGCGTGCAAACGCCGCAACGCGAGGTGATATTGCCCTTGAAGACCGACACGCTACCCACGGCGCAAAGCCTTGACTATCTCGTTGAACCGGACAAGGAAGCCTTTGTCAATGCATTGGTTCCTAAAGTGATACGCACGGCTTTCTATTCCATCATGCTCGACGCACACACCGCCGAGCACGGTGCCCGCATGACCGCCATGCACATCGCCAGCGACAATGCAGACCAACTTTCGCAAGAGCTTAAAATCCAGTACAACAAGGCGCGCCAAAACGTCATCACCAACGAACTGATTGACATCGTGGGCGGTGCCGAAGCGTTGAATGGGTAATGCGGAATGCGGAATTCTGAATGCGGAATAAGCCTACCAGAGGCTCTATTCCGCATTATTCTTGATAGTAAACCCTCTTCACCCGTTGCGAAACGCGCGTCAAGATTTCGTAAGGAATGGTTTGGCAAGCCTTTGCAATGTCGGCAATGTCGTGTTCGGCATCAAAAATCACCACCGTATCGCCTTCCGAAGCCTCCACGTGAGTCAAGTCGAGCATACACATGTCCATGCAAATGTCGCCGACCACCGGTGCCTGTTGTCCATTCACATAAAACTTCCCGTTGCCGTTGCCAAGCAGCCGTGAAAGACCATCGGCGTAACCGATGGGCACAATGCCGATGCGCATATCATTTTCGGCTCGGCCGTGGCGGTTGTAGCCGATGCTGTCGCCCGCCGGAATCCGCTTGATTTGGTTGATGGTCGTTTTGAGCGACACCACCGGCTGCAATGCGCCTTTGTCGGCCTCGCTGGTGGGCACGCCATACAAGCCGATACCCAAGCGCACCATGTCGAACTGGTATTGCGGGAAGCGCGTGATGCCCGCCGTGTTGAGGATGTGGCGCAACACCTTGTGCGGAAAAGCCTCCACAATCAATTGGCTCCCTTCCTCGAAGCTGCGGATTTGGCTCATGGTGAACGCATCCTCGGCTGGATTGTCGGCAGTGGCTAAATGTGAGAACACGCTCTTCACATGCAGCATGGGGTTGGCCTTGATTCGGTTGATGAGTTCGGGAAGCTCGTCGTAGGCGAAACCCAAGCGATGCATTCCCGTGTCGAGCTTGATGTGCACATTGACCGGATGCGCCTCGGGCAAGGCCAAGTTGGCTATTGCCTTTTCAATACATTCCAAATTGCGGAAACTGAACACTTCAGGCTCGAGGTGGTATTTGATGATGTTGTCGTAGCTGTTAGCCTCGGGACTCATCACCATAATAGGCAGATTGATGCCTGCACGGCGCAGTTCAACCCCCTCATCGGCAAATGCAACCGTCAGATAATCAACATTATGAAATTGGAGCACATTGGAAACTTCGAGGTTGCCGCTGCCGTAGCCGAAGGCTTTCACCATCACCATGAGCTTGGTGTCGGGCTTGATTTTGGTGCGGTAATGGTTGAGGTTGCTGACCAAATGGTTGAAATTGATTTCCAGCACGGTTTCGTGTGCTTTTTCCTGCAATTCCATCCCGATCTGCTCAAACTCGAAAGCACGTGCTCCTTTTAGAAGGATGGTCTGGTTGTTGAACTTGGAGAAGGGGAAATGTGCGAGAAACGCTGCTACTGTCGGGAAAAAGTGACCTTTCATCTCGAACTTGTTGGCTTGTCGCGAAATGGCCTCACCGATACCGATGACCATCTCAACGCCTTTGTTCTTAAGCAGTTGTGCTATGTCGGCGTAAAGATCTATCTCGTTGCGTCCACTTTGCAAAATGTCCGACAAGATGACCACATTGTGCTCGTGTTGGTGCTGATGGCGCATCACGTCCAAGGCGATAGACAATGAATTGACATCCGAGTTGTAGTAATCGTTGATGAGGGTGCAGTTGTTCATTCCGGCCTTGATTTCGAGGCGCATGGCCACCGAAGTCAAGGTGAGCAAACGCTCGGCAATACACTCGGGCGCATAATTCATAAGCAGGCACACCGCGATGCAATGGATGGCGTTTTCGACGGAGGCATGGTCGGCAAAATGGACGACATACTCTTGTTTTTCAGACTGATATATGCATTCTATGGTTGCCGTGTTGCCCTCTTTCGACACTTTCTTGACAAACAGGTCGGCTTCTTCAAATTTGCGGCTCCATTTGAACAACTTGACCTTTTCGGCGATTCCTGAGCGTATGACTACATTCTGGATGTCAGAATAATCCATGCAATACACCAAAACGTCTGCCTTGGTGAACAGGTTGAGTTTTTCGCCGGCTTTTTGGGCGTGGTTGATGAAATTCTCTTCATGGGCTTGCCCAATGTTGGTAAACACGCCGATGGTGGGCGCTATCACCTTTTGTAGTGCGGCCATCTCGTCCACTTGAGAGATGCCGGCCTCAAACAGTGCGAGATTGTGGCTTGCATGCATCTGCCACACCGAGAGCGGCACGCCCACCTGAGAGTTGTAGCTCTTCGGGCTTCTAACGATGTTAAAATCAGGACTGAGCATCTGGAACAGCCATTCTTTGACGATGGTCTTGCCGTTGCTGCCCGTGATGCCGATGACGGGAATGTCAAACTGCTGCCGATGATGCGCCGCCAAAGCCTGCAAGGCCTTCAGAGTGTCATTGACGACGATGAAAACCGCCTCGGGGCAGGGCGTTTCGGGCAGATGCGCCACCACAAAAGCGCGCACGCCTTTCCCGTAAAGCTCTTTGACATACTTGTGTCCGTCGTTGCGAGCACTGACAATGGCGAAAAACAGGGCTTGCTCGGCGACAATAAGCTGACGGCTATCTATCAGAAGATCGGAGATGTGCCGCTCTGGACTTGCGCCAACCAACTGTCCGCCGACGATTTCGGCGATGTGCCGCATGGAATATTGTTGATGCTGCATGGGATGCTTAAATTTTCGGCAAAAATACGGCTTTTCAGAAAAAACACTACCTTTGCAGCACATAATAATTTCTGCGATGGTACTCAAGCAACACATTCCCAACGCCCTCACCTGCGGCAACCTTGTTTCGGGCTGCCTGTCCATCTTGTTCGTCGCCTCCGGGATGCCCGTCAAGGCGGCCATTATGGTTTTCGTAGCCGGATTGTTCGACTTTTTGGACGGTTTTTCCGCCCGGCTACTCCATGCCCACTCCCCCATCGGTGCCGACTTGGACTCGTTGTCCGACGTGGTTTCGTTTGGCGTGGCACCAGGATTCATCATGTATTGGCTGATGAGCCGCGCCTCCGACTTGCCCAATTTCTCGGTGTTTGGATACAACCTCTTGCCCTGTTTGGCGTTTTTGCTGCCCGTGTTTTCGGCCATCCGCCTCGCCAAATTCAATATTGACGACACGCAAAAGACATTGTTTCGCGGCATTCCCGCGCCCGGAATGGCTGTCTTCATCGCCTCTTTGCCGCTGGCACTCAGCCAAGTAGGCCATCTCACCGACGGTGCTTTGAGCTATTGGGCCAGCCTCGGCATCACGCTCATTTTCTCCTTCATGATGGTGAGCCGTTTGCGTTTCTTCTCCTTTAAAATGAAGTCTGCGAAATGGAAAGGCAACGAAGTGCGGTGGATTTTTCTGCTCATCACCCTTGTTAGTTTCGTAATTTTCAGGTTTTTGGCTTTGCCTTTCGTGATGATGGTTTATGTTTTGCTTTCCATTTTCTTTGCAGAGAGGATGGAGTAAAACGGACGATTTAGTAATGCTTATTTCTGCAACCTGTCAATCAGTGTTTCCTTCACAAGTTGATAGGCGGTCATAGGGTCAAACGACTTTTCAGAACGTAGCAACCCTATCGTATCGCCCAAAAACTCCGCGTCATTCAGCTTGGCTTCCATATTGTTCACAAATTGCTTGTAAGTTGGCTGTTTCTCCACCGTAAAAGCCATGTAACGATTGTAGCATTGAATGATTTCCTCAGCATTGTACTGGCTTTCGGTAAGCCCGACATACAAATCAAACAAATCGCGGCCCTTCCTGCGCTGATACAAGGCCCGCATCTTGGTTCCTAACAACTCATTGAACTGATACGTAGTCAGTTCGGCTTGCCCTGTGAACCAACTGCTTTCAACCGAGAAAGGCTTCTTGACTAATCCCAGCACATCAAAATGCTCATAGCAATTGATTTCCACCTTCAGGCGGATGGGAACGGTAGGCGGTATTTCCGACTCCATACGGAAAAGCATCGTATTGTTATAACGCTTGGGCTTGGTCACTCGGTCAGGCATGAAATCCAAAACTTCGCCTAATCGAAACAGAATGTCCTTGATAGGCCCGGGTTGGATTTGCACAAGGTCGATGTCCTCGCTATAGCGCGGCTGAGGCGAAAGGTACAACTTGTGCAAGGCCGTTCCACCCCGAAAAGCCAACTGCGACGCGAGAAAGTCGTCGTTATAAATGGCCACGAGTGAACGGCAGATGAGCAGGTCTTGCTCAACCTTTGCATGGGTTTGCCATGGAACAAATTCGTTCCAAGATAATATGGATTCTCTGTGTATCATAAGTCATCAATTTCAATTTCAACATTTCCGTTTACATGCCATCTGTTGGGTCGCGCCATCTCTTTTTTCGGGCGGTCATTCCTTAATGATATGCTTTTCCATTGGCCATGCTCTTTCAGTATCAGAAACAAAGCATCAGCCATTTCCTGTTCTTCAAGCACATATTCCAGTAAATAGCCAAGCCGTTGCAGTGTAGCTATGGTCGTGTAGGGCACAACAGCCGCCATCTTTCCCATGTCCATTGCCTCAACAAGTTCGGCAAGTACAGTTGATGCCCTTTGATAACCTCCAACATGATCGGCAAACTGCACCAAATCAACGGCGGTAAGTTCAGGGTTGGAATAGCGCACCACTCCCGCTTCGGTGTTCTTGATCATCAAAAGCTCTTCAGGGATTTGCTTTCGATAGTTCCAATTCAAATCGGGATTCTTCGAGGAATACTTAATTCTTGGTGCAACAGTGGTTACCTGCGTTATCATGACCGCCTGATGCGAGGCCCCATGCATTGCGGCGGCTGAGAGCAAACTGAGATAGTAAGGCTTGCCGACATACCGCATGAGCCAGTCAATATAATACACTGGCGGAACAATGCCCTTCAACTGATACTGCACAGGCACCACCACATAAAACCCACGATAAACCGAACTGATGTAGCCCTTTTTCGCAAAACGAGTCAATTCTGACTGGATTGTTTCATAAGACTTCTCGCTAAAGGCCTGCTTCAATTCCTCTACAGAGAATGTCACCTTCCCACGAATTTCCCGATTCCTTATCCATTCAAATATGGTCATTTTGTTGTCAAAGTATGCTAAATTCGTTTACCTTTACGACTTTTCGACCACAAAAATACAAACAATTTCCCATTCCGCAAGTATTTTAATGAAAAAAATCTCTCCTTCTCCTTGCAAGTTCCATTTTCTTCCTACCTTTGCACCCAACAAAACCCATATAATGTAAACAGACAAAACAGCATAACGACATAGAACAAACAGCGTTTGTAGCTAGTTCTTGGCACTCAAATCTACCACCAGCCCTTTTCGAAGGGCAAACCTACCAAGGACGAGTTATTATACGTCATGCGTGGCATGGCGTGGAATACTTGTTAGGTAGGTGGGGTGTGGTAGCCCTGAGTGTCAAGCAAGAAATAAATTCCACGCTTTTTCTATGCTTGAAAACCAGCACCATGGCCACGCGAGACATGCATATCGGACACCTTATCAAAGCCGTCTTCGACGAGAGCGGGATGAGTGTGTCGGAGTTTGCGAGGCAAATCCACTTGGAGCGCACCACGGTTTACAGCCTCTTCGAGCGTCCCAGCATCGACTCTGTGCTGCTGGCCAAAATCTCCTTGGCGCTAAAGCATAATTTCCTGTCAGATGTTGAATCGCATTATGGCTTGATACCCCAAGCACCATCATTCGCCATTCATTTGGACAACTTAAGTCCCGAAATAGTCCTTCAATTGGCCAAACTGTTGAATACAGCAATTGCCAAATAACCGTCGAAAGTTTCCACGAAAGCGTGATTTATATCCACGGTTTTCGCCCAAATTGGGCACGGGTTTTGGTTAATTTTGCCGCCATGAATAATTGTCGCCATGCAAATCGAAAAACGATACTTGTCATTGCCACTCACCGCGCAACTTGAGGTGACGGATTGCTGCAATCACCGTTGCATTCATTGCTACAACCTTGATTCGGAAATCCAAAACCGACCGACGCGCCATGTGGATGATGAAATCGTTTTGAAGTGCGCCCAAAAACTGATTGACAACCATGTTTTTGGTGTAATTGTCACAGGTGGCGAGCCGCTCATCAAAAAGGAACTCACCAAGCAGGTTATCAGTCTGTTGAAAGAGCATCAAATCCGCGTGAGCCTCAATTCCAACCTCACGCTTTTCGACGACGATTTCATCGCCTTTCTGAAGGAAAAGAAAGTCGGGGTGCTGACCTCCTGCCCTTCGGGTTTTCCTGCATCATTCACCAAGCTTGTAGGCGTTGACAACTATGCCAGGTTTGAGGCTAATCTCAAAAAGTTAGTTGCAGCTGGAGTGAGATGCACCGTCAATATGGTGGTGACCAAAGAAAACCTGCACGAAATCAGGCCGACCGCCGAAAAGATGAAGGTTTTGGGCTGCAAGTCGTTTGCCGCCACGCCTATGGGCTTGAATGTGGAATACCCAAAGCTCGATTTGCTTTTGACGGTTGAGGAGGTTCGCCAAGTGATTGCCGACCTGCTTTGGATTGAAAAAGCGTTGGGACTGAAAGTGGATGTGCTTGAAGCCCTGCCTAAATGCGTGTTTCCCGAAACGGTCTTGATGGAGAAGCACGCCTTCTTGAACCGCAAATGTCAGGCGGGGCGGACGGTGATTGCCGTGTCGTGCAACGGTAATGTACGCCCTTGCGCCCACAATCCTTATTCGTATGGCAACCTTTTGGAAGAAGACCTGCGTGGCATCTGGCAAAAGATGAGCGACTGGCGATCGGCCCAATATGTACCAGAGCCATGTCTCGACTGCGTTTGGCTCAACCGCTGCAACGGCGGCTGCCGCACTAGTGCCAAAGCCTTCAATGGTGACTGGAACAAAAACGATATGTGGTGTACGGGGAAACTGGCCGTTTTGCCACCGAACAACGACCATCTAACTATTGAACTGAATCCCGAAACACGGCTGCAATTCACGCCCGACCTCCAAGCAAGGAAAGAAGACGAAGAAGCATGGGTGATTTACAATGCCGCTGACGATGTGTTTTTTATGGTGAATCAGGCTTATTATGAGTTCATTATGGGTTTGAAGGAGCAAGACAGTTTCTCTTTTGGAGCGTTATGCCAAGCAAACCATCTTTCGCCCGACAATCCACAAATCCAAGACATTATCACTTTTTTGATAAGAAAGAAAGTTCTCAAAATAATTGAACAACCCTTAAACAGATGAATATGAACAAGAAAACAAAACCCGAAGAAATGATTGTTTTTGATTATAACAATCTAACCACCCAAAACACAGCCAATGACAATTGCTTTACATGTGAAGCAGAACCTTGCGTTTGTGATTGCGACTGCGATGGTGACCCATGGGAAAACTATGATCCTGACCATGAAATTTGGCAAGACAATTAACCTTAATTCTTTGTAAATGAAAGAACTTGACTTCAGCAAAATGCTGGTTTTCGATTTCTCCAATCTATATCTTCAAGAAGGTAGCAAAGAAAACTGTTTTTGCGATTCGTGTGATAGTGATTGTGATAGTTGTGATACTAGTTGCGACTGCGATTGTGATAGTGAAAATTATTCTTGTGACATGTGTGATTCCTGTGATCGAGGTTGGTAGAATGAGTATTATTAGTTACATATTGACCGCTGTAACCGCTTTGGCTACTGGTACCACAGCAGTATTAGCGTTTTTTTCGTTGAAAAACGAAAGAGACAAAAAACGCCTAAACGTATTTTCAGAGTCAATACGTGTGGTAATGGATGGTATAAAAAACTCTCAAAGTAAGGAGTATATTCTATCGAATAAGTATTACAAAGACATCGAAACGGTAAGATATTTATTAGGGAAAAACAAAGATGAAAAAATCAGTCTTGTTGATTTTGAAAACATAGTTGTTAAAGGCTTGATAAAAGACGACATCAATCTTTCAGAAGAAGAAAAAACAGAATCGAAAGAAAGATTGCGTAAATCATATAAAAAGATAGAATACTTCTGTGATAGAATGGAGTATTTAGGCATACTTTCCGAAGATAAAACTGTTCGCCCCTTTATCCTTAAGTATTATGATTCCACAATTTGTGATACCTATAAGAGATTAGGGCAACTTATTATTAAAACAAGAAAAGACCGGAAAAAAGAAGAACTGTACGAACACTACACTAGACTATACAACCTTATAAAAAATATAAATCATAATTAATCAACAAATTAAATAACAACTAAATTCTCAAGAAAATGAGAGCATTTATGAAGGCAACAGCAACTATGATGCTGATAGCAGTGGTAATGATGACCGCTGGATGCACGAAACCTGACGACCCTAACAATCCCAACAATGGGGGCAACAACAATGGGAACGGTGGAGGTTCATCTCCGACGACCGAGGGTATCTATTTGGGTATCATCGGCTTCAGCAACGGAATCATTGAACCAATTAAAGAGATTAGTTTGTTGAATGCATCTACCAAGAATCAGTTTCTCAGTTACATTGAAAACTTACAAAAAGGTAGGCTTACGGGACTCTATTATGCTGATTACATGGGGCTTGAAAAACTAAAAACCTGCCAAGAACCTCCAAAACTCCAAACGGTGTCTTTGGTGACCTTCACCGATGGCTTGGACAACTACTCGACACAAGCGGGAGTAATGAATCCGAACAACTATGAAAACCCCGATGACTACAGGGATTATCTGAACGACAGGATAACAACTGAGAAAATCCATGAAAAAACGATAACAGCCTACTCCGTTGGTCTTAGGGGATCTGATATCACAGAAAACAACATACCCAGATTCCGAACCGTTTTGCAGAAACTCGCCAGCCCCAACAAGTCATACATGGCCGAAAACATGGCTCAAGTCAACCAGCAGTTCCAGATAATAGCCCAGGAACTCAGCCACACCTATAATTTTTCCAACATCTCGCTGGCTGTGCCTCCTGCGTATTATCCTAACGAACAAATCAGTTTCACTTTCGATTTGGGCGGAAGTGCGACAAGCCCTGCCAGCTCCAACCTTTACATAACTGCCACTTACGAGAA
The DNA here is from genome assembly GCA_902791165.1 of uncultured Bacteroidia bacterium. Classification (GTDB taxonomy): domain Bacteria; phylum Bacteroidota; class Bacteroidia; order Bacteroidales; family F082; genus Limimorpha. The sequence goes on along the minus strand of CADAVB010000020.1, from coordinate 34,267 downwards.
AACATCGAACAGCAGGGTGCTGAAAAACATAACCTATCATGGATTCAAGAACAACGTTCCAAGCAACGAGTCTTTTGAAAAGGATGCCGATGGCTTCTTCGTTTTCAAGTTTGCCAATTTGAGATATTCAAACGACGAAGCGGTTTCGTCTTCCGACTTGAGTAGGGTCAGGCTTTGGCACAAGCCCTCTGATGGCGACTGGACACCGGAGTCGGAATTCATACCAGGCCAATCCACCAGTTCCGAAGTTGACAAAAACAGTGCCTTGATAATGCTGGTGCTTGACTGCACGGACTCGATGGGCGACGATTTCATCGACATGAAAACCCACGCCAAAAACTTTGTGAACACCCTTGTATCATCAAGCAGCAAATAATCCAATACTTCAATTGAAATGAGAACTAAAACGGCAATATTGAATGCTTTTGCCTTGGCAGCATTTGCTTTGTGCTTCTTCGCCTGCAAGAAGAGCACTCCGCCAACGGTGACGATAAGCAACAACATATCAGTCACGCAAACCTCCGCAAATGTGACAGGAGAGGTGACCAACGAAGGCAGCTCGTCTGTAACAGAACGAGGTTTCATTTATGGAAAGCAGGGTGAGAGCAGGCAAGACACGATGTATTGCGGTAGTGGTGTGGGCGAATTTCCCACTCGATTGACTGGCCTTGAGCCTAACACAACCTATAATTGTTCCGCATTCGCCAAGAACGACGGCGGTATTGGCACCAGCGGCAAGGTGACCTTCACCACTCGTGACTACAACCTGCCGATGGTGTCCACATCCGAGGTGGAGAATATGGGGACAACAACAGCCTCTTGTGGTGGCAACGTCACTGAAGACGGCGGTGCCGAAGTGACCGAACGCGGCGTTTGCTGGGCCACAAACCATAGCCCTGTAGTTACGGGAAGCCATGCCACATCGGGCAGCGGCTTGGGTGTGTTTACGTGCAACATGAACAACCTTGCTGCCAACGCGACCTATTATGTTCGCGCCTACGCCAAAAACGTTAAAGGCGTGGCATACGGCGAGGAAAAGTCATTCACTACTTTGGACTACGACCTTTCCGCAGTGACCACGGCAGAAGTGACCAATATCACACAAACTGCTGCCAAAGGCGGCGGTGAGGTGACAAGCGACGGCGGCACCACGGTGACCGAACGCGGTATCTGTTGGAGTACAAACCATAATCCGACAGTCAGTGGAAGCCATGCCAACAGCGGCACGGGAACTGGTAGTTTCACTTGCAATATCACTGGCCTAAATGCTCACACCACTTATTATGTCCGTGCTTATGCCACCAACAGCCGTGGCACAGCATACGGCGAGGAAGTGAGTTTCAACACCTCGGCCAATCCGCCTACGGTGTCGACAGGGGCAGTCACCAACATCACCACTTCGAGCGCGACGGGCAGTGGAAGCATCGTGAGCGATGGAGGCAACGCCGTCACGGAACGAGGATTTTGCTGGAGCACAAGCCACACCCCAAGCATCACAGGAACTCATGTTGTTGCTGATGGTGATGCCAACGATTTTTCGGCTGCCTTGACGAACCTTTCGTCCAACACGACGTATTATGTGCGTGCATACGCCACAAATGGAACGGGCACCGCTTACGGCGATGAGGTACAGTTTACAACCTTGTCCATTTCAGTGCCTGGCGTGACCACGGCAAGCGTGACTAACATCGGCAACACAACGGCCACGGGTGGCGGCAACGTCGTCAGCAACGGCGGCACAACGGTGACGGAACGTGGCATCTGTTGGGGAACGAGCCACAACCCGACCATCAGCGGAAGCCATGCCAACAGCGGAACGGGCACTGGCGAGTTTACGGTGAACATGGCAAACCTAACACCCAATACCACTTATTATGTCCGTGCTTACGCCATCAATAGACAAGGAACAGCCTACGGCGTGGAAGTGAACTTCAAGACCTCACTGACCCCGACATATACCGTCGCCGTTTCTGCAAGTCCAAGCAATGGAGGCAGCGTTGCCGGTGGAGGCACCTACGAGCAAGGACAATCGTGTACGGTTCGTGCTACGGCGGCAACGGGTTACAACTTCCAAAAGTGGACGGAAAACGGTAGCCAAGTATCTACCAATGCCAATTATACTTTTACGGTAAACGCCAACCGCAATCTTGTCGCGGTTTTTCAAACGGAAAGCTATGCCATCAGTGCTTCGGCAAGCCCGAGTAGCGGAGGTACGGTAAGTGGTGCCGGCAGCTACAACTATGGCCAAAGCTGCACCTTGAGAGCCACACCAGCCACAGGCTATTCTTTCGTGAAATGGACAAAGAACGGCACGCAGGTTTCAACCAATGCGTCATACACCTTTGCCGTGGCTGCCTCAGGTTCATACGTGGCCCATTTCCAAGCCAATAGTTATACGGTTAGCGTCTCGGCCAGCCCGAGTGCAGGCGGAACAGTGAGTGGTGGAGGCACATATACCTACGGACAATCCTGCACGGTGCATGCCGCGGCTAACAATGGCTACACCTTTACTAATTGGACTGTGAATGGCAGCCAGGTTTCGACCAATGCCAATTATACGTTCACGGTGACCAGCAATCGTAGTTTGGTGGCGCATTTTGCAGCACAACCTCAAGTACCCACAGGCGCCATCAACGGCAAGTTCTCCGTGAGTGCAGGCCAGCGCGTGTATTTCTCGCAAGGCAACCTGCAATACAAGGCTTCCACTGCCCAATGGCGTTTTGCCACCAACCAATATGACTATATTGGCAATGCCAACAACAACATTTCATCATCTTACAGTGGCTGGATTGACCTCTTCGGATGGGGTACAAGCGGCTGGAACCCAGGCAACACGTATTACCGTCCTTGGGATTCCAACAACAGCGATGGCAGTTATGGTCCTCCAGGGCAGTACGATCTCACTGGCAGCTACGCCCATTCCGATTGGGGTGTGCACAATGCCATCAGCAACGGCGGCAACACGGCAGGCCAGTGGCGAACGTTGACGCTGAGCGAATGGCGTTATGTATTCAACAGCCGTAGCACCAGCAGTGGCATACGTTACGCCAAGGCGCAGGTGGCAGGCGTGAATGGCGTTATCTTGTTGCCCGACGATTGGAGCAGTAGCTTCTACACGCTGTATAGCACCAATAATGAGGGTGCGAGCTTCAGCAACAACGTGATCAGTTCCTCTACATGGACGAACTCGCTACAGTCTCACGGTGCGGTCTTCCTGCCCGCCGCTGGCTACCGCAATGGGACTTCGGTCGTCGATGTGGGCGATTGGGGCAACTACTGGTCGGCTTCGTACGGCAATAGCTACAACGCGTACCCCGTGAACTTCTATGGTTCGGCCGTGCATGTCGCCTACTTCTACAGCTACCGCTACTACGGTCGGTCTGTGCGTCTCGTTTGCCCTGTCGAGTAATTAGCAAGACGGTTGGCGAGTGAAGAATTGTGTGCATCTGCCATGGTACGACAGCGCCCGCATCACCGAGGAATACATTCAGGTGCAAGTCGTCAATGTCAGCACCGGCGAATATGAGGGGAATGTCACGGTGAATCTGTAAAGCAATTCCCTATACGGTAAAAGCCAATCGCCCGTCAGAAGCAATTCCTGCGGGCGATTTTTCCGTCCATAGCGTGCTTAGAACTAAAAAAAATCGAGTTCCCAGCACGATATGAACGGATTTTTATTTAAATTTGCAGCCGAAAACACATACTTTTTACCATGTTAATAGGCAGAAAATCAGAGGTAAATGAATTAATGAGAGCGTATAATTCCGAATATTCGGAATTTGTCGCCGTAACAGGTCGCAGGCGTGTTGGAAAGACATTCTTGATTAGGGAGACTTTCGGGTATAAATTCGCCTTCCAACATTCGGGATTGGCCAACCAGAAAACGAAGGAGCAACTGAAAGAATTCAGGCTATCGCTCATCAAAAGCGGCATGAAAAAATGCCGCATCCCTACCGACTGGTTCGATGCCTTTTTTCTCCTCTCGGAGTTTTTGGACCGAAAAAGGAAAGGCAAAAAGGTGATTTTCATCGACGAACTACCATGGATGGACGCTCCCCGCTCCAATTTCGTTTCCGCGCTTGAGCACTTCTGGAACGGCTACGCTTCAGCCCGCAAAGACATCCTGCTCATTATCTGCGGCTCGGCCACCTCATGGATTATCAACAATGTTTTCCGAAACCACGGCGGACTGCACAACCGCGTAACATACCATATTCATCTCCAGCCCTTTACGCTCAATGAGTGTGAAAAATATGTAAAAAGTCGCCATCTGAAAATGAGCCGTTTCGAGCTATTGGAAACTTATATGGTGATGGGGGGCATTCCCTACTATTGGTCGCTGTTGGAGCAAGGGAAAAGCGCAGCACAAAACATTGACAATCTGTTCTTTTCGCCTCGTGGAAGGCTGAATTACGAGTACAAGGAACTATACGATTCGTTATTCAAAAACCCCGAACCTTACTTGAACGTGGTTTCCGCTTTGGGCATCAAGCGCATGGGCCTAACCCGGGAAGAACTTATCAAAGAGGGAAACATTGGCAACAACGGGCAACTGACTCGGGTCTTGCAAGATTTGGAAGCTTGTGGTTTCATCCGAAAATACCGATACAAAGGCATCAAGCGGAGCAATGCCATCTTCCAACTTATAGACAACTACACCTTGTTTTATTACCAATTCCTGCACGACACGGCAGGGACAGACGAGGCTTTTTGGAGCATCAACACCAACACGCCCGTCCGCAACACTTGGGAAGGCTTGGCCTTCGAGCGGGTTTGCTTCGAGCATTTCCGACAAATCAAACAGGCCTTGGGCATTTCGGGTGTCTCAACGCAGGTGTTCTCGTGGCATGTGCTGAAAGACTCTGTTTATGGTGCTGGCGCACAGGTCGATATGGTCATTGACCGCTCCGACCAAGTGATTAATCTTTGCGAAATGAAGTTCTCCACAAAAGAATACGCTATTGACAATGAGGACGATATTGATTTCCGTCACAAAACAGGACGTTTTATTGAATCACAAAAGACGCACAAATCCATCCATCTGACATTGATAACGCCTTTTGGAGTGAAACAAAACTTGTATCAGTTTAGTGTGCAGAATGTAATCACGATTGAGGAATTATTTAAGGAATAAGAAATCGTTCCGTTAAACCCAATAAACACACGGTTTTGTGTTTGGTTTTACAAAATATTTTTCCGTCCATAGCGTGCTTAGAACTAAAAAAAATCGAGTTCCCAGCACGCTATGAACGGATTTTGTTCTCACATTTCCTTCTTGTGAAGTATGAAATTCTGCCCGAGATAGACCTCGCGGACGTGCGGGTCGGCGGCAAGGACTTCGGGCGTGCCTGACATCAGCACCTGACCATCGAAAAGTAGATAAGCGCGGTCGGTGATGGAAAGGGTTTCGTGCACGTTGTGGTCGGTGATGAGCACACCGATGTTTTTCCGTTTCAGCTTGAAAATGATGCGCTGGATGTCCTCCACGGCAATCGGATCGACACCAGCGAAAGGCTCGTCCAAAAGGATAAAGTTGGGATCAACGGCCAAGGCACGAGCAATCTCGGTGCGCCTGCGTTCGCCGCCCGAGAGCTGTATGCCCTTGTTTTTGCGGACGTGCTGCAAACCGAACTCGTCCAAAAGCTCTTCCAGTTTTTCACGCTGTCGTTGCTTGCTCAAGCCTTTTTTGAACTGCATCACCGAGGCAATGTTGTCTTCCACGGTCATCTGACGAAACACCGAGGCCTCTTGCGCCAGATAGCCGATGCCCATTTGAGCGCGTTTGTACATGGGCTGCGCCGAGATGTCGTCCTCATTGAGAAACACTTGGCCGGAAAAAGGCTTGATGAGTCCAACCACCATATAGAAAGTCGTCGTCTTGCCAGCACCATTCGGGCCGAGCAAACCAACAATCTCGCCTTGTTCCACTTCAACGCTCACGCCCTTCACGACCGTGCGTTGCTTGTATTTTTTGACCAAATCTTGTGTCCAAAGTTTCATTTTAGTTGGGAGTTAGAAGTTAGGAGTGTGTAGTTAGAAGATTCCTTCCTTTAATATATCATGCAAATGGATGATTCCCAAATATTTGCCATCGTGAATAACGGGTAGTTGGGTGATGCTGTTTTCACGCATTTTGTGCAGGGCGTCCACTACCAAGGCTTCTTCGTCGATGGTCTTGGGCTCGGTGGTCATGATTTGCACGGCCTTCACCTGCTCAATGTCGGGGTATTTCATCAGCATACGGCGGAGATCGCCATCGGTAATAATGCCTATAATTTGCTCGTTTTCAATAACTACCGTAGAACCTAAACGCTTTCGGGTCATTTCGATGATGACTTGGGTGAGGTTGTCGTCTGGCTCGACTTCGGGTCGTTCGTTCTTCACATACAAGTCTTTCACGCGCAGGTAAAGCTGCTTGCCGAGTGCACCGCCTGGGTGGAATTTGGCAAAGTCGGAGGTGGAGAAACCGCGACACCTCATTAATATAAGGGCCAGCGCGTCGCCCATGACGAGTTGCGCCGTGGTGCTACTTGTGGGCGCGAGGCTGCCAGGAATGGCTTCTTCATCCACCGTTACATCAAGAATGAAGTCGGCTTGCGCGGCGAGATAGGAGTTGCGGTTGCCGACGATGGCCACGATTTTGTTGCCCCGCAGCTTGATGAGCGGCACCAACATTTTGATTTCGGGCGTTTCGCCGCTTTTCGAGAGGATAACGATAATGTCGCCTTCGCGGACGATGCCCAAGTCGCCGTGAATGGCGTCGGCGGCGTGCATAAAAACGGCGGTTGTTCCCGTCGAATTCATCGTTGCAACGATTTTTTGGGCGATAATGGCGCTCTTTCCGATGCCCGAAAACACGAGATTGCCCTTGCTTTCGAGGATGAAATCAACCGCTTTTTGGAAATCCTCGTCAATTTTGGCTTTCAAACCCATAATCGCAGAAGCCTCATTTTCAATGATTTGAGTTAAAAGACCAATAATATTTTCATTTTTTTTCATTTTTTCTCGATTTTTTCTTGCGCCGTATGAGCGAAAAGATATAACTTTGTTTTGCTGTTTTGGGCAGGGAAAAACCTCCCGTCTAATAACGCAACAATTGGAAACAGATTGCAAAGTAACGCAAAAATTCGGACAATACCAAAAGTTAGGACTTATGGCAAAAAAAGATGACCAGAAAATTCACAAGCTGCTGAAGGATGTTTTCGGTTTCGACCAATTCAAGGGCAACCAAGAGGAGATTATCAAGAGCATCGTTGGCGGCAACAACACTTTCGTTTTGATGCCCACGGGAGGCGGCAAGTCGCTGTGCTACCAACTGCCCGCACTGATGTCGAAAGGCACGGCCATCGTCGTATCGCCCCTCATCGCGCTGATGAAAAACCAGGTTGATATGATCCGCAATTTCGGCACTGAAATCGGCATTGCCCATGTGATGAACTCATCGCTCTCGAAAGCCGAGCTGCTTGAGGTGAAGGAAGACTTGAAAAGCGGCAAGACCAAGCTGCTCTACGTGGCCCCCGAGTCGCTCACCAAGGAAGAAACGGTGGAGTTTTTGCGCACGCTGAAAATCTCCTTTGTCGCCATCGACGAGGCGCATTGTATCTCGGAATGGGGCCACGACTTCCGCCCCGAATACCGCCGCCTGCGTCCCATCATCAACGCCATCGGCGACAACCTGCCCATCATCGCGCTGACCGCCACGGCCACGGTGAAAGTGCAGACCGACATCATGAAGAACCTCGAAATCATGGATGCCAAGGTGTTCAAGTCGTCGTTCGACAGAGCCAACCTATATTACGAGGTCAGGCCCAAGACGAAAGACGTCATTAAGGACATCATCAAATACATCAAACAAAATCCTGGCAAGTCGGGCATCGTGTATTGCCTCAGCCGCAAAAAGGTGGAGGAACTGGCCGAAACGCTTGCTGTCAATAACATCCGCGCCCTCCCCTACCATGCCGGATTGGACAGCCAGACGCGCAAGGAGAACCAAGACAAATTCCTCATGGAAGAGGTTGATGTCATCGTGGCCACCATCGCCTTCGGCATGGGCATCGACAAGCCCGACGTGCGCTTCGTCATCCACCACGACATCCCCAAAAGCCTCGAAGGCTACTACCAAGAAACCGGTCGCGCTGGTCGCGACAGCGGCGAGGGCAACTGCATTGCCTTCTACGACTACGAAGACATCCACAAGCTCGAGAAATTCAATAAAGGCAAGAACGTGGCCGAACAAGAAATCGCCCGCGAGCTGCTCAACGAAACCGTAACCTATGCCGAATCAGCCGTTTGTCGCCACCGACTGCTGCTCCATTATTTCGGCGAGGAATACCACAAAGAAAACTGCGGCGCCTGCGACAACTGCCGCCATCCCAAAGAGAAATTCGACGGCAAGGAAGACCTCAAACTCGTCCTTGAAGCCATAGAAGAAACCAAACAACTATACAAAACCAAGCACATCGCTGAACTCCTGGCCGGCAAACTCACTGGCGACATCAAGACCGCCAAACAGGAAAACAACGAGTTCTTTGGCGCGGGCGACGAGCATGACGAAAAGTATTGGATAGCCGTTATCCGTCAAGCATTGGTAAACAAACTGATTTCCAAGGATATAGAAAACTACGGCATCCTAAAAATCACCAAAGAGGGCAAAAACTTCATCAAGAAACCCTACACCATCATGCTCGTCAAAGACCACGACTACGACAACGGCGACGAGGACGATCCCGAGGCCTTGGGATTGGGCAGTGGCAAAGACGGCGGTGCCGACAAGACACTGTTCGCCCTACTGAAAGACCTGCGCAAGACCATCGCCAAACAAAATGGTTTGCCGCCTTTCGTCATCTTCCAAGACCCGTCGCTGGAGGACATGGCCATCCAATACCCCATCACCAAAGAGGAGATGACCCAAATCGCAGGGGTGGGCTCTGGCAAGGCCGAGAAGTTTGGCGAGCCGTTCATCAAGCTCATCAAGGAATATGTTGAAGAAAACGACATCACACGGCCTAACGACATGGTTGTCAAGTCGGTGGTGAACAACTCCGCCCTGAAAATCGGCATCATCCAAAACATCGACAAGAAGATTCCGCTCGAAGACATCGCTTACGGCAAGGGCCTCGACTTCGACGAGCTGCTGACCGAAATCGAAAGCATCGTTTCGTCGGGCACCCATTTAGACATCAACTATTACATCGAGGATAACGTGGACATCTACCACCAGGAAGACATCCTCGAATATTTCCAGGAAGCCGAAACCGACGACATCCAGACCGCGCTCAGCGAGTTGGGCGAGGACGAATACGAAGAGGAGGAAGTCCGACTGATGCGCATCAAGTTCTTGTCGGATGTTGGCAATTGATTGAAGATGAAAAGGCTGTTCTCCTTTATCGCTTTGTTGCTCTTGTTGGCCTCTTGCGCCAACAAGAGCAATACTTTTTCACCCTCAAAACCGCTTACCGAAACGGAGATGATTGACTTGCTTACCGATATCCAAATCATCGAGGCCGACCTCACCCGAAGAAAGTCCAACGGAACAAACACGGCGTACCTGGCCGAAGCGTATTACGAACAACTCTTTGAGCACCACGGTATTACGGACAGTATTTTCGCTGAAAACATGAGATACTACACTGAGCGCCCCGCCGTTTTGGAGCGCATCATGGACTCGGTGGTGGCGCGGCTTACTTATCAAATCATTCAGTTTCCGCGCTGCATCAAGCAACATGCTCTCGTCCGTCGGAACGGGCACGGGCTGGCTATTGTTCAAGCGGCTCAAGGTTTCCGCCGAACAGGCTTCGCGGTCGCCCTTGATGGTGGTGTAGTCGTTCTTAAAGGTGGATTTCACCTCGAAGGGAACGGTCCCAAGCTCGCGAGCGGCATCGTTGGCGAAATAACGGATTACCCCCGACACCGTCGCGCTCTTGCTTTGCGAATGGTCGCTCACCTCAACGATCTTACCGCCTTGGTGTTCCTTAAAAGTTACCTCATCAGTGCGTACAGGCGAGAGCGCAACCTGCTTCACGATGACCACGGCAAATGGATGTTTTGGGTGCTTCACGACATGAACCCCTTCGATACCTTTGGGAAGTTCGGCAGCTTCAAAGCTAAACACGGCATCCTGGAAACCATCAGGCAAGGTGTAGTCGGAACGGAAGCCAAACTCCACTCTGTCGGCGGAATACAAGGCCCACTTCTTTTGCAGGTTCAACAACTGGGCGTTTTCGCGGTTGGTGCGACGCAGTTGGACAATATATTTTTCTGCCTCCTCAATATCCGCTTTCGAGCCAGAATTGAGCAATTGATTTGTCTTGGCCACCAAGTAGTTTTCCGCTTTGGTGCGGGCAATCGTCATGTCATCGTCAAGGCCGAGTTTCGTGTAGTTCATGCCGTTTTTCACCTTGTTCGGGAAGCATTTCAGGGCATCGTTACGTCCTCCTTTCATGCTGCAATAACGCTGATAAATTTCAGGCCACACATCGGGCTGGCCAGTGGCTTTCAGGGCTTGGATGCGCTCGTGGTCGGCTTGGTTGGCCTTATGGTAAGAAGCCGCCACAAGATTGATGCGCTTGGCGTTGCGGTCGCCGTGGCAGATGTCGGGCGCAAGTCGCTGAATCACTTGGTCATACTCCTTGGCTTCGTAGAGTTTCTGGGTCGTGTTGCAGGCCGTCAGCAACATGCCGAACAGCAAAGCGGGAATCAGTTTGAGGTATTTCATGATTCAAGTATTAGACGTTAAAACGAAGTAAAAACTACAAATTTCGCTCCAAAATTGTCAGAAAACGAAGAAAACTTTACTTTTGTGCCATCAAATCTGCAAAAAATGGAAAAAATCAAGCAATTGCAACAGGATTTCGCCACTTTCATGGCCGAAACGGACTTCAACGGACAGCCCGCCGAACTATACGAACCTATTTCCTACACCATTTTACAGAGCGGAAAACGCCTCCGCCCCATGCTTTGCCTTTTGGCCAACGAGATGTTTGGCGGCAACACCGAAGAAGCGCTCTGGCCTGCGCTGGCTTTGGAAACTTTTCACAATTTCACGCTGATTCACGACGACATTATGGACCAGGCCTCGCTGCGACGCGGCAAGCCGACCGTTTATCAGAAATGGAACCCCAACATCGCCATCCTTTCGGGCGACGCCATGTTGGCCATGGCCTTTCAATTTGCGCTGAAAGCGAAAAACGGCACCCAAGTCGCGCAACTTTTGGGCAAGGTGGCTCGCGAAGTATGTGAGGGACAGCAACTTGACCTCAACTACGAAACACAGAAAACCGTTGGCATCGACGACTATTTGGAGATGATCCGACTAAAAACGGCTGTCCTATTGGCTACCGCGCTTCAGATGGGAGCCACTGTAGCTGGAGCCAATGACATCGACATTCAGCACCTTTACGATTTCGGCATCGCTATGGGCATGAGTTTCCAGTTGCAAGACGACATCCTCGACCTTTATAGCGACGTGGAAGTGTTCGGCAAGCGGCACGGCGGCGACATTGCCGACAACAAGAAGACCTACCTGTATTTGAAGGCTTTGGAACTAGCCTCTGAAAAAGACCGCAAACGCCTTGAATACCTTTTCAGCCTACGAATGGACCACGACGAGGAAGAGAAAATTGAGGAGGTAAAGGCCCTCTACGACCGCCTCAACGTGAAAGAAATGGTGGAAAAAGTCATCGGCGAATACGAACAAATAGCCATCAAACACCTGGACGCCATCAACTTACCGAAGGAAAGAAAAATCCACATCAGCACCTACGCCGAGTTGCTTTCGGGACGCAAGAAATAAAAAAAGCAGACCGTTCAAAACGCGGTCTGCTTCCTTTTTCTAAACTATTACGATTACTTTTCCATATTGGATTTCTCGGCTTTTTTCTCGCTGTGTTTCTGCTCAGCTTTTTCTGCCTTTTTCTTGTCGCAATCGTGGTGTTTTTTGCCGTCCTTGCACTTCTTCTCAGCGCAGCAGCCGTCTTTCTTTTCAGCCTTAGCGTCTTTGCACTTCTTCTCAGCGCAGCAATCGCCGACATGCTTCATTTCCACCTTCTTTTCAGCCTTGGCTTCAGCCTTCTTGGCTTCTTGTTTCTCTGCCGCAGGTTTCACGGTCTTTTTCTCGATGCTCACTTCCTGCATCTGGGTCTTGTTGTTCTTTACGGGTTCTTGAGCTTCAGCGTTTTGGATGCTCATTGCGCCGATGGCGAAGAAAGCCAACGCGCCAAACAAAATGGATTTTTTCATGATACAATTGGTATTAGTAGGTTTGTAAAACGATGCTTCATTAGCAAATATTGTTCCAAAACTTGAATCTTCGCAAAAAAAGTTCAGGGCAGGAACAAGCAACTATCGCCATAGCTGAGAAAACGAAACCCGTGGTCCAAAGCAAATTGATAACTTTCTTTCCACTTTTCCCCGATGAGGGCCGAAACCAAGAGCAGCAAAGTGCTTTTCGGCTGGTGGAAGTTGGTAATCAGTCCCGTGATGACGCGCATTTTGTAGCTCGGCGCAATCATCAGAGCGGTGCTGGCTTCCAAGCGGGTGAGGTCATGTTTTTCAAGATAGTCCACAACGTTTTGCAGGGCATCGGAAGCCGTCAGCGGGGTGTGGCTTTCGTAAGGGAACCACTGCTCCACGTGCAAAGGCCGAAGTTCTAGGCCTTGTTCGGCCAGCATCACACCGAGCCAATAGAGGCTTTCCAAGGTGCGTGTGCTGGTTGTCCCGACGGGGACAATCGGCTTCCCGAAATGCTTTATCAAATTCTCTATCAGCGATTTGCGCACGATAACAGTTTCCGAGTGCATGGCGTGTTCGCCGATGGTATCCGTCGAAACTGGCTTGAATGTGCCTGCGCCCACGTGGAGCGTTACCTCGTCGAAAGTCATGCCTTTTTCGCGCAAGGCGGCAATGAGCGGCTGGGTGAAATGCAGACCCGCCGTGGGAGCGGCCACCGAGCCATCGTAGCGGGCGAAAACGGTTTGGTAACGGTCGCGATCGTCGGGTTCGGCATCGCGGTGCAGATATGGCGGCAAAGGAATCTCGCCAGCGGCCTCCAAAACCGAGGCAAAAGGTAGGTTTTCGGGCGACCACGAAAACTCGATTTCGGCGCCTTGGTCGTTGCGCGACAGACATTCGGCATAGAGTGTCGCTGCCTCACCATTCACCGTCAAAGGCATGGAAAGCTTTCCTTCCTTCCATCGTTTGGCGTTGCCTATCAAGCACTTCCATTGCACTGGCGAAGGCGCGCTGAAAGCTTGCTGGTAGTCTTTCTCTGGCTCAAGGCAGAATATCTCGATGCGAGAGCCAGTAGATTTATGAAACTGAAGGCGTGCCCGAATGACCTTGGTTTCGTTAAATACTAATAAGGTGTCGTCGGGCAGGAAGTCGCCGATATGCCTGAACTGGGACGCTTGTATTTCGCCGTTTTTCAGCACCAACAATTTAGAAGCATCGCGTTCGGGCAAAGGATATTTGGCGATGCGCTCGTCGGGCAAGGGATAGTCGTAGGCTTCGATGGAGATGTCTTTTACTGCGCTCATTCGTTGAAATTTTGCGCAAAAGTAGCGTTTTTTGTACTTTTGCCGCGAAAACCCGACGAAAATGTTGCAAAGCCTCATGCTAAAAATCGAGCTGACCCGTGAATTGCTGCTGAAATTTTTGAAATTCGGCACTGTGGGATTTTCGGGCGTTTTCGTCAATTTCGGCATCACCTACATCTGTAAAGAATGGCTGAAATTAAACAAGTATCTGAGCAATATTTTCGGATTTGTCTTTGCCGCCACGACCAACTACATTCTCAACCGCCTGTGGACTTTCCAGAGCAGCAACCCACAAATCGGCACGGAATACGCCAAATATTTCGTTATCGCCTTGATTGGCTTGGGCATCGACACGACAACGGTTTGGCTGCTCAACGGCAAGCTAAAATGGAACTTCTACCTCAGCAAAGTCTTTGCCGTGGGTGCCTCCATGCTTTGGAATTTCTTTGGAAATCTGCTGTTTACCTTTGCGTGATTACAGCAAGGTATTCTGAAACACGAACGGAATCAGGCTTCCGATGCCGTCAAAAGCCATGATGGGGCCGGTTTCGCCTTGGCAAATGACGCGCATCGGGCGTTTCGAACGTTGCTCCGCCTCCAGCATCACCTGACGGCAGGCACCGCAAGGGGCGGCTGGCTCTGTAAGCGTCTTGGTTTCGGAGTGCGCCACTATTGCCAAAGCCGCTATCGGTACGTCGGGAAACTTGGCTTGAGCCGCAAACAAAGCCACACGTTCGGCACAAAGACCGCTGGGATAAGCCGCGTTCTCGATGTTGCAGCCCGTAATGGTTTCGCCGTTGGACATACGCACCGCCGCGCCCACATGGAATTTGGAATAAGGTGCATAGGAATGGGCCGTGGCCTCGTGCGCAAGGCGCAACAACTCCACGTCTTTTGGGTCAAGCTCGGCAAGGTTGTCATACACCTCGTAGGGACAAATGAATTGCTCTTTTCTCATAGACCAATCGTTTTTGACGGGGCAAAAGTACTGAAAAAGATTGACATACAACAAAATGTTTCATTCCTTCGGCGAGGCAAAAAGCAAAAATGCCGTAAAAAACGCAAACATAGTAGCGCCAGCCTGCGTTTCCAAAGTGTCTTCGGGCAGCATCGACAAAAGCATGATGCAGAGGAAAACGGTGTACAGAAAAGTGCGGTTTTTCTTGTCAGAGAACCAGGGAAACAGCAAGGCCACGAGGAACAGCAGCAAGCCCACCGCACCAAAAGCAATCATAATGCTAAGATACTGGTTGTGAGCGCGAAAACGAAACGCTTCGTTCAACGGCGACTGGATTTCGTCATAGGTCTGGCTGAAGGCTTGCGGCACATCGCCGGTGCCCACGCCGAAAATGGGATGCCGCCTAATGATGTGGGAAGCCGCCCGCGTAAACTCGATGCGCTGCGACAACGAGCCACCGTTGGGATTGTTGAAACGGCGGTAAAGGTTATACTCGAACAAAGTCGCCGATAGTCGCGCATGAAGTCCAGGATGCTTCCAATTGTTATAATTGGCTACGCCCTGCTCAATGTTGCGTATGTCCTCATCGGTCAGGGCCATGATGCCGTTAAAATCCTTGCGCAAATCCTTGGAAGTGAGGTATCTGGCTATGGTCGCCTCAAGGTTTTCGCCGTTGGTGGTCGTGCCATCAAAGGGCAACTGGCTGCGTTTAGGCCACGCCTCTTGCATCTCTTGCTTGCAGTAATAAAGCCCAACGAATTTGCCATCCTCAACGGGATTGAAAATCGTGTCGTGCCAATAAGGATTGCCTTGGGCTGTGGTTTGTTCCAAAGTGCTGAAATCCACTGTTTCAACCTTCAACAAAGGCTTGATTTCCCGCAACAAAACGATGGTTCCAAACAATAAAACAGCTACGGCGGAAACGGCCATCGCGATGCGCCAGCCCCTACCCTTTTTCCATTGCAGGAAGGCATAGATTGCTGAAACGATAACAACCGCGCCAAAAACCACATAGCCCGAAAGGGACTCGAAGATAAAAATCTGATAGACAAACCATAACAATAGCAACACCTGAACGATTTTGCTCCACCACTGCGATTTTCGGGTGAAAAGGCAATACCCAATCACCGCAATGCACAACACAATATTCAAGCAAAACCGGATATGGCTGATGAAGCGTGAAATCTCCCTAACATCCTCGTAATCATGCCTTATGTAGGACGAAAAACTGAACATGGTGGCCACAAACGCAGAAAGCACATAAACGAGCATGACAAAATCGAAACGCTTGCGGTCCAAAGGCTGCAACGAGGCCATAACGAAAGGCAGAATGAGTATTGGCAGCTTGACGCGCAAGTCCTTCATGGCATATTGGAAATCAGAGGTCCACAGCAGGCCGACGACGTGCATGAGGTAAAACGCAACCAAGAGAACGGCGGCCTTGTTTTGCCAAAAGCGGGAGCGTTTTTGGTTGAAATCCTTACCGACAATGCCATCAATCACCCACACGATGACTATCCAAAACTGCGACATTCCCATCAAAAAGGGCGACAGTGTGAGGCCAACGGCCACCATCAGCAGACCGAAGAGGTAGGCTTGGTTGAGATAGGACCGTATGGAAGCCTGCTGGGTCATCACTTGCCACTCAAAATGCTGTGGTATTCGTCCTTTCCGTTGGTATTGAGCAAAATCTCGAAAGCGCGCTCAAGGTCGGGGTCGTTTTGGAGGGAGGCGACGATGCGGCCTTTTTGGAAGTGATAGCGGCTCACAATTTCCGAGACCAAGAGTTCCTCGATGTCCTTGCGGTTTTTCTGGAGGTCGTTGGCCTTGTCGGCGGCGAGGTTCTTCTCCAATTGCTCGATTTGTGGCTTGATTTGTTCCAGATAACCTTCTTCCTTGGCCATTTTTTTCAGCTTTTCAACGGCCTTTTCACTCTCGGTAGTGTAGGTAAAGCCTTTGTCTTTCACAAACTTAACAAAGTCGTTATAAGTCGCGTCGTCGATTTTGAAGCGATCGGCGGAATCGATTGTTTTGTGCTCACTATAGTACTTGTTGGCATAGTCGAAGATGTAGTTTTTACCGTAGAGATAGGCCGTCGCAATAGCATAAGGGTCGCGGTCCACTTTCACATCGGGCGTGATGCCATGTCCTTCGTAAACGGTGCGTCCGGCCATGGTCTTAAACGGCTTTCCAAGGGTGTCGGTGGTCTTTTGCGTCGTGTCTTTCTTGTGAGAGTAGTCGATTTCTTGGATGCAGCGGCCGCTCGGGATATAGTAATGCGCCACGGTAACTTTCATTTGTGTGTTGTAGCTCAACGGCAAAATATTCTGTACCAAACCTTTTCCGAAAGTCCGCTGTCCGATGACCACACCACGGTCGTAGTCCTGGATGGCGCCGGCCACGATTTCTGAGGCTGAGGCACTGTTGCCATCGACGAGTATGGCCAACGGGATTTCGAGATCGACTGGCTCGTTGTTGGTGGCGTGGAGGCTATTCGACGAGGCCGACTTGCCTTTCATCGAAACGACAGGTTTCCCCTTGGGAATGAACAGATTGACAATATCGACAGCCTCGTTCATCAGGCCGCCGCCGTTGCCGCGCAAGTCGATGACGAAACCTTTCAACTTGTGGTTTTTGCGCATCTCGACGAACTTTTCCTTCACTTCCTTGGCCGCGTCGCGGGTGAAGCCGCTCAGCGAGAGGTAGGCCACGCCGTTGTCGAACACCTTATAATAAGGTATGTTATCGATTTTCACCTTTTCGCGCTTGAGGGTCTTTTCAACGGGTTTCTCCACACCGAAATGCTTGATTTTCAGTTTCACTTCGGTGCCAGGCTGGCCTTTCAGCAGTTCGCTCACCTGTGCCGTGTTTTTCTTGTGACAGTCCACGCCGTTCACTTCGAGGATGACGTCGCCAGCCACCAGACCAGCCTTTTGGGCGGGCCAGCCGTAGTAAGGCTCGGAAATGCGGACGTGCTCGCCGTCGTATTGAATCAGCGCGCCGATGCCGCCGTATTCGCCCGTGGTCATGAACTTGGCGTTCTCGATGTCCGACTCGGGGATGAAGACCGTGTAGGGGTCGAGGCCTTCGAGCATGGCCTTGATGGCGGCCTCGTTCAGCTCGCCCGGGTTGATTTCATCGACGTAGTTGAGGTTCAGCTCGCGCAGGAGGCTGTTGTAGATGTCGATGCTCTTCGCGATTTCGAAGTTGTTTTGTTTTTCTTGGGCGACGACGCTCACGGAGAGGAGCAGTGTCAGCAGTAGGGTGTTGATGTATTTCATTTTTCGTTTGTTTGTCCGTGTCTGTCTGTGCAGGGACTCACGTCGCCTGCTTACTGATGTGTCGTCCCTACGGGACTGGGTCGTAGCCGCTTCCACCCCACGGGTTGCACGACAAGATGCGCTTAAACGTAAGCCAGCCGCCTTTGAAGAAGCCGTATTTCTCGATGGCTTCGATGCCGTAGTTGGAGCAGGTGGGCGTGTAGCGGCAGCTCTTCCCGAACCAGGGCGACAGCGTCACCTGATAAAGCCTAATCAAGAGAATCAGGAACTTAGCGGGCAATTTTGCTATTTTCGTCATTATGGTCATTGCGGGCGAAGCGTGGCACTCTTCCCATGCCGTTTTACAATCTCGTGCACGGCCTTCTTCGTCTTGTTGAACATTTCGTCGTAAGAGTGGATGACCGTTGCGGTATAGACTAACGCCACATCGAGCGAAATATTATTCTGTTGGCAGATTTCGTAAAGCGGGGCTTTGTTTTTGCGCCATGCTTCACGCATCAGGCGTTTGACGCGGTTGCGCTTGAAAGCGTGGTGGAAACGTTTCTTGGAAACCGACACCAGCAATCGCACGGTGACAGGGCGTTGTGTGTCATGGCGAAACTTCATGATGACGCGAAAGGGATAAACGGAAAAGCCCTCTCCTTTGCTGAAAAGGGCTTGGATGTCATTCTCCTTGCAGAGCCGTTCATATTTCGGGAAATCCTGCTTCGCGGTCATGATGAAGCCTTATTTCTTCTTGCTTTTCTTCGCTTCGGCGGCCAGGAACTCCTCGATGGCCATCGTCATGGACTGGGCGGTTGGGGTGGGTGCTTTGACGTTCAACTCGAAGCCAGCGTCGATGATGGCTTGGCAGGTAGCCTCGCCGAAGCCGCCAATGGCGACCTTGCCCTCTTGCTTGAAGTCGGGGAAATTAACCTTAAGCGACTGTATGCCCATCGGGCTGAAGAACACGAGCATATCGTAGTCGTCGATCTTGATGGTTTGGGTGAGGTCGGCGGGCACGGTGCGGAACATCACTGCTTTGGTGAAGTTCAATTTGGCCGCGGTGAGCAGGTCGATGGTCGTGTCGGAGCTGATGTCGGAGCAGCAGTAGAGGTATTTCTCGTCTTTGTGCTTGCGCATGATATCAATCAAGTCGTTCAGCGTTTGGCTGCCAAAGAAAATCTTGCGCTTGCGGTATTGCACATAGCGTTGCAGGTAGAGCGCGGTGGATTCGTTGATGCAAAAATACTTGAGGGTTTCGGGGACAGCATAGCGCATTTCCTTGGCCACACGGAAGAAGTGGTCGATGGCGTTGCGGCTTGTCAAGACAATACCTGTATAATCAGTGAGTTTGATATGTTCTTGTCGAAGTTCGCTGGCGGTCACATCGTCAAGCTTGATGAATTTCTCGAACGTAAAGTTCACGCCATATTTCTTCATCATCTCGCCGTAAGGTGTTTTTGAAATATCCGCCGGCTGTGGCTGCGACACCAAAATGGACTTAATCTTCATTTATTTTCAATTGTCGTTAGTGTATATTTAGTGTATCTTCCCAGTTCTTCGCCACGCCTTGAATCGCCCAACTGCTTAGAAAACAGAGCCTTTACCAATATAGCGCAGACCTGCTGTCAGGAGCGTCGCAACGGGTGCGATTTCGAGGGCGCAAAGATACAAAAAAATATAAAATGCAGGAATTTTTGTTGCAACCCTTGTTTCAACCATGCCGAGCACCAGCCTCACCACTGCTGCTATCAAGATGATGCCGACGCCAATCCAAACAAAGGCCGAATAAGGGTTATAGAGCAACAAAAGCAGCACGGGTATCATAAAAATAATGGCATACGTTGAAACAGCAAGTTGCACGGTCATCTGGCGGCTGACGGTTTCTTTGGCACCAAAAAGCCAATTGACGAAATAAAGGACGGCATAGCGCAACAAATCCCAAATCAGTACGCCGCCGCCCACCATGCTAAAAACGCTGAGCCCATTGTAGCTCACCACATCGCGCGTCAGGATAGCGCAGCTTTTTTGTACAAAAAGCGTCATGATGGCGACATAGGCAAGCAAAAACGACATACCCAAGAAACTGCCCGTCGGGGTCCATTCGCGAAGCAACTGATTGGTGTGGGCCACGCCACCAGGCACTGCGAGCACTTGACGAAACTGCCTCGGATACAATTGCTTGTTGAGCACAATCAGCAACAAAAGCAAACCCAACAGCGCCAAGTTCCAACCTTCAAGCACGTCGTAGGTTACACGCGGCAAAGGCTCCACAACCCGTCCAAAGCCTTCGGTGATGAAACTCGGCACCACTTGCGCGACCGACAAAGAATCAACACATTGATTGTCAATGGTATCAACCGAAGGAAACACATTCCCAAACGAGGCTTGATATGATAGATAGGGATATTGAGGCATACACTCCTTTGTTTTCAAGCTGCAAAAATAAAGGATTATTTGCAAAACCGACACAAAAACTTTCTAACTTTGCGGGTCAAAAGAATGCGGAATGACAAATGCGGAATAGTCCCGTGTACCGCAGTCCCTCGTCAAAAACAGACCATCAACAATTCAACAATTCAACAATAAACATTTCAACAAAATGGATTTAATGCAAGAAATCATTGCCAACGCGCAAGCCAACAAGCAGCGCATTGTGCTCCCCGAGGGCGACGAACCTCGTACCTTGAAAGCCGCCGACCAGCTTTTGGCCGACAACGTGGCCGACATCATCCTCATCGGTCCCGCCGAGAAAATCAAGGAGATGACCGCCGAATTTGGCCTGAAGAACATCGACAAGGCTCGCATCATCGACCCGAAAAACAACCCCGACAAGCAGAAGTATGCCGACCTGCTCCTCGAACTTCGCAAGAGCAAAGGCATGACACCCGAGCAAGCCGACGAATTGGCTCAGAACTTCATGTACCTTGGCATTTTGATGGTCAAGGCAGGCGAGGCTGACGGCCTCGTGAGCGGTGCCCGCAGCACCACCGGCGACATGCTTCGTCCGGCCCTTCAAATCATCAAGACCGTGCCCGGCGTGACTTGCGTCAGCGGCGCGTTCACGATGTTCCTGCCCGAGGGTTGTCCCTACGGCACCAACGGCCGCATGGTCTTCGCCGACTGCGCCGTCACGCCCATGCCGACGGCCGAACAGCTGGCCGAAATCGCCATCTGCACCGCCGACACGGCCAAGGCTATCGCCAAAATCGACCCCATCACCGCCATCTTGAGCTTCTCCACCAAGGGCAGCGCGAAGCATGAAGTCGTTGATAAGGTTATTGAAGCCACACGTATCGCCAAGGAGCGCCGTCCCGACCTCGTCCTCGACGGCGAACTGCAAGCTGATGCCGCCATCGTGCCTTCTGTCGGCTCGAGCAAGGCCCCAGGCAGCCCTGTGGCTGGCAAGGCCAACACGCTGGTGTTCCCCTGTTTGGAAGTCGGCAACATCGCCTACAAACTCGTTCAGCGTCTGGCAGGTGCCGAAGCCGTCGGTCCCGTGCTGCAAGGCTTGGCCAAGCCCTGCAACGACCTCAGCCGTGGCTGCTCGATTGATGACGTTTACAAATTGGTGGCTATCACCTGCAATCAAGCCATTGCGCAAAAGAAATAAGGACAAAACCATGCCCTTAACCCTCATAGCGGGCTAGACCCGCTATCTCCCAAGCAGTAGAGACACATCTTCGTGCATGGGAGATGGCGGATGTCCCTCCGCCATGAGGGCAAAAGGGCAAGGGTTGTCATCCTCGGTTCATTTTCAATAACAAAACAAACCATTATCAAACATGAAAATATTAGTCCTAAATTGCGGCAGCTCGTCCATTAAGTACCAGCTGTTAGAGATGGAAAACGCCAATTCGTCGCGCCTGTTGGCCAAGGGCCTTTTGGAGCGCATCGGCCTCGAAATGGGTGAGTTTACCCACAAATACAACGGAGAGAAGTACTATGAACAGCTTCCCATCCCGAACCACACCGAAGGCATCAAGCTGGTGCTCAAGGCTTTGGTGGACGAGAAAATGGGCGTCATCAAGGATCTGAAGGAAATCAACGCCGTCGGTCACCGCGTGGCCCATGGTGGCGAGAAATTCTCCCAAAGCGCCCTCATCGACGACAATGTCATCAACATGATCAAGGACCTCTGCGACCTTGCCCCATTGCACAATCCTGGCGCTTTGCAGGGTATTGCGGCCATGCAGGAAGTGCTTCCTGGCATTCCGATGGCGGCTGTGTTCGACACTTCGTTCCACAGCACCATGCCGCCCGAGGCCTACCTCTACGCCCTTCCTTACGAGTATTACGACAAGTATCGCATCCGCCGTTACGGCTTCCATGGCACCAGCCACAAATACGTGGCCGAGAAGGCCGCTGCTTTCGTCGGCAAGGACTGGAAGAAATCGAAAATCGTGACCTGCCATTTGGGTAGCGGTGCCTCCATCGCCGCCGTGGAATACGGCAAGTCGGTGGAAACCTCGATGGGCTTCACACCCGTAGAGGGCCTCGTGATGGGCAGCCGCACCGGCGACCTCGACCTCGGCGCGTTCATGTACATCATGGACAAGGAAGGCCTTTCGACCAAGGAGATGAACACTTTGGTGAACAAGAAGTCTGGCCTTGTGGGCATCACAGGCGGCAAGCAAGACATGCGCGACGTGCGCGCCGCCAAGGAAGAAGGCGACGAGCGTTGCACCTACGCTTTCAACATGTTCGCCCACCGTGTGAAGAAATACATCGGCGGCTACATGGCCGTGATGAACGGTGCCGACCTCATCGTGATGACCGGCGGCATCGGCGAAAACGCCTGGTTCATGCGTGAAGCCATCCTTGAGAACATGGAAGGCCTCGGCATCGAATACGACCGTCAGATGAACAAGGAAACCATCGGCGACGCTGGTGTTATCTCCTTGCCCAACTCGAAAGTCACCGTGGTAGTGTATCCCACTGATGAAGAGTTTGTCATCGCGCAAGACACTTACAACCTCGTAACAAAGTAAAGTTTGTTTCCGAGAAAAATCCGAGGGCGTGTCAGACCAAACTGACACGCCCTCTTCGTTTATCGTGGGTTATGGTATTACTTCACCACACACCCACGCGCGGGAATCTGGTAATAAATCTCGTTGTTGTACATATCCTCGCAGCGCACGGCGGGAATCATGTAGTTGCCCTCGTAGGTGGCGTTGGCCTTCAGGGTGAAGGTCTTGCGCGTGTTGGGCGCGAGGTCGAAGTAGAAGTAGGCGCGGTCGTCGCGGTAGTCGATGTGCTTGGCGCCGCTGTTGCTGTCGCCGCCGCCCATGCGCTCGTTCACCAGCTCCCAGCCCGAAGGCAGGTAGTACGACAGAGCCAACTCCGTCACCTGATAGTCGCTCGGGTTCTGCACCGTGATTTGCACATTCACGTCAGTACCAACGGACAAATTATTTACATTCAGCGGATTGCCGTTCTTGCCGAAGTAGTTCACCGCCATGCGGATGAAGTTGCCTTCTTCCTCCATGGCGTATTCGGCCACCGAGGTCTTGGTGAAGATGTTGGCGACCAGCTTCTGGCTACCGTTGTTCTTGATTTCCACGGAGTTATTACCCACCTTCGGCACAAAGCTGAAAGCTGCCGAACTCATGTTGGTGTTCAGCGTGTGGTCTTCGCAGTTGGCCTTCACGAGGGCGGAGAGGTTCTCGCCCGAAACGCCTTGTTGCTCAGCGTATTTGCCCAAGGTGAACAAGGCAAAAGCGGTTGATTGCGTATCCAACCAACGACCGCTGTTCAACATTCCGCACAAGGTGTTGATGTTGCTCTTCACCGTCTCGGCATCGGTGCCGCAGAGCATCTGGGCGTAGGTCAGGAAGGCGAGGTCGCGGGTGGTGGAGCCGAATGAGGTGTAGTAGTCCGACATCCGCTCGCCGTCAGTCACCATCGGCATGAGGTTTTGCGCCACGGTGGTCTTGCCCGTTTGCGCAAAGGCGGCAGCGGTGATGGCCTGGGTCAGCGAGTAGTTCATGTCGAGTTCCTTGAAGCGGTTCATCGCGCCCATCTCGGCGGCATCGGCCAGAGCCAAAACGAAGAGACGGTAGGCTTGGATGGTCTCGCCCTGCTTGAAGTCGGGGTTGTTCTTCCATTGCTTGGCCTTGTTCGCCTGATAGCTCTTCAGCCCGTCGATGAAGTATTGCGGCACGTCGAAGCCTTGTTTTTGTGCCTCAACGAGGAAGTGTAGCGCGTAAATCTCCGTCCACGGATCGCTGTAGGTGCCGCCCTTCCAGTTGGTCATGGAGTTGTCGGCTTTCTGATAGGCTTTCAGGTCGGCGATGGCCGATTCGATGTTGTATTTCGTGGCGGCCTTGTCGTTGTCGTCCTGTTGGATGAGGTAGTTCAGATAGAGTTGCGGGAAGGCCTTCGAGGTGAGTTGTTCGAGGCAGCCGTGCGGATAGTCGGTGAGGTAATCGAGGCGGCTGAACAAATCGACGGGCAGCAGCGACGACACCATCACCTTGCCGGATTGCGTGCCCGCCATGCCTGCAAGATTGAACGGAATCGTGAGGCTTTGTCCGCCTTCCACTTCCTTGGTAATCACGTTTCTACGCTCGGCGTAAGGCATACGGATGGGCATGGTCGTCGAGGATTCAGCGGTGTAGCTGCCATCGCTCACTTGCACCTTCAGCGTGGCGTTGCCTGTGGTCTCCGGCACCTTCGTGTTCACCACAATCATGCCTTCGCCGTTTTGGTCGATGCTGACCGAAGTGGGCAGCGTGCCGAGGGCGTTAAGGTTCTGATTGTCAAACTTCACCGACAGGCTCTTGCCCTTCATTGTGGGCGACAGCACCTGCACATTCATGGTCAGTTCGTCGCCAGGAGCCACCACACGCGGCGCGGAGGTGTAGAGCGTAATCGGATCGACGACGTTCACCTTCTTTTCTGCGCTACCGAAGGCTTTCTTGTCGCCTTTGGCCACCACCATAAAGCGCAGTGCTCCAGAGCATTGCGGCACTTCAAACTCGTGCGTATTGCTTCCGCCTGCCTTCAGTTCGAAAGGTCCCAAAGTGACTGCGTAGGCCTTGAAGCGGTTGTCGAGTGTGATTTCTTGGTTGAGGAGGCCGTCGCCGCCGATGGCATAGACCGAGCCAAGCTCGCCGCTGAACGCATCGACGACGTTGTTGTAGTTATCCCATGTGCGCACCAAAAGCGACTGCTTGCTGTTGAAGTAGCCGTAAGGATTCGGGGTCGAGAAGTTGGTCAGGCCGAGGATGCCTTCATCGACGATGGCCAAGGTGTAGGTCATGGCTTGCTTGTTGGCCTCGCTCACCTTTATTTCGACTTTCTTCTTCGTGTTGGCAGTTTCGGGAGTGGTGATACTCGGTTGCAGTTGCAGTTTCTTGTTTTCGACCTTCACCGGCACCACGCCATAGAGGCGGATGGGCAGGTCGTTGGCGGCATCATGTGGCTGAATCAGAGCGACATAGACATACACATTCGGAATCATGTCTTCCGTGGCCTTGATTTCCACCTTGCCCTCTTGACCAAGGTTCTCGAGCAACATGGTCTGCATAACTTTGTCGTTGGCTTCAACGGTGACGAGTGCCTTGGCTTGTTCATTGGCGGGGAAGGTCACCACGATATTCTCGCCCACTTGGTAGCTGTCGGCGGTGGCTTTCAGCGAAAGTTGCGCCGGCGCACCCGTGGCCGAACTGCTGTGGCCATAACCCCAGTCGAAATTGATGACCTTGGCAAAAGTATGGCCGCCTTGCTTGTCATTGACGACGAGCAAATAGCTGCCCCACTTGTCATTGGGGATGTTGAAGGTCACGGAGGTCTTGCCGTTGCAGGTCAAAGCGCCGTTTTGCACGGGACGTTTGTAAGTTCCTGAGGCATAACGCTGCAAGGTGTATAGTTCCTCGCTCGACCACCACCAATAGGAATCCATCTTGTAGAGGGCGTAGTCAAGCAAAACGGAGGCGTTGCTCTGCTGTCCGTTTTCGTTCACCACGGCGATGTTGAACTTCCAGTCCTTGCCGGTGTCGTAGTAACTGCCGTATTTCGAGGTCGTTTCGGGCAATTCCACGCCGACGTAGCGGGCGAAAGGCGAAAGTTTGGCCTGATAGGAAGCGATGCTGAAGTCGCCGCCCTGCTCAAACACCTTGGTCGTGAAGACGGCATTCATCATCTGCTGCGACGAGAGGTCTTGCAGCGGGCCAAAGCCAACGTTGGCCAAGCCTTCGCTGTTGAGCGGGCCGCTAAACACCGACAGCTCTTCAGGGTCGAATTGTTCGGTTTCGTTGTCGAAGCAATAGCTCTTGAACTTCGCGAACTCGGTCTTGCCGCCGCGCACTTTCACATCCACTTCGGCCTTCAAGCCCGTGGCTTTCAATCCGTTGAGCCATTTCGAGGTCAAGTTCACGCGCTGCGGGTTGGTCAGGCTGATGACCTCTGGCAGGTCGAAGTTGATTTCCAAGCGGTTGGGTTTCACGGTCTCCACGCGGAGGTTCTTCGTGATGGTCGTCGTGCCCACCTTGAAACGGGCTATCCACAGGCCGGTTTCGTCGCTGACATTGGTCGGAACGGTGTAGCAATAGATGCCATTCACGGGCTTGGTGTTCACCTGCTTGGCGTACAAACGCCCGGCGGCATCGGTCACTTCGAGGACCACGGGGTAGCCTTGGGGCAGTTGCGAATCCACGTCGCTGAGCATGAGGTTGAGTTGCAGCTCGTCGCCCGGTCTCCACACGCCACGGTTGGAGTAGGCGAATCCGATGACACCCTTCTCGACAGGCTCGCCATCAACATTGAAACGGCTGTACGACAGTGCGTTGCCGTCGCTCAACTTAATCACCGACTTGCTGCCTTTTTTGTCTGTGGCCACGATGAAGGCCGGACGGTTGGCGCATTGCAGCTGCACATGGCCCTTGCCATCGACGGTGGCTTTGGCGAGTTGCTGTTTCTGGAAGTTGAAGGCCGTCACCTCAGCGCCCGAGGCGGGTTTGGCGTCGGAAATCTGGAAGACATAAACGTCCACCATGTCGTTGCGGCCCATCTTGGCGGTCACGGCCAAATCGCTGACGACGATGTTCTTCAGCTTTTCCACATAATTATAGAAGTAGAAGCCGTTGGGGTCGCCCCACTCGCCGTCGTAGCGGTATTCTTTGTAGTCGTATCCTTCGCCGTCCCAGTAGTCGGCCTCGCGCTGGGCGTTTTCCATCACGGCGTTCTGCATCTCCTCGGAGGCGAAGGTGTAGTCGGCGGGACCGAAATTGAGGCTCAGCTGGTACATCGCGCCGGGTTCCACCTTCACATAGTCGGAAAGCACGATGGGGAAGGTTTTCCATTGCGTCGGGTACGGATTGTCGAGCTGCAACTTGATTTTCTTCTCCAAACGGCCCACCTTGCGCACGCCGTAGGTTTCGCTCAGCTCGTTGTCCTGCAAGAAAGAAAGAATGTTGTCGTCAAAGATGCGTATAATCCTCAACGTCACCGAGTTAAGGCACATGGCATCGAAATACACGGTAGTTTCCTTGATGTCGGGGATGATGACGCCTTCGTCGGTCCAGCGCACCTTCGGCTCGTAGTCGGTGAGGCTGAAGTTATAGCTGAAATCGCCTTGCATGACCTCGTTTGACGCGCTGCGGATGCCACCACCAACGTTCATGTTGATGTCCTCCATCTGATAGCGGGAGAGATTCGACTTGTCGAAGTAGAAGTCAATCCTATTGTCCACGATGTCAGACTTGTAGGCCAACTTGTTTTGGTCGAAAGTGATGATGCCGTTGATGTTTTGGCCTTGTTTCAGAGGCTGCGAGAAATACAGAGCAGCTTGACCTGAAGCGTTTTCCACATCGAATCCGACAGGCTCGAATTTGTCCCTGGCATGGACGGTCAGTTGGCGCTTGATTTGCGTAGGCGACTTCAAAGGCTTGCCACTCAAATTGAGTTCCAATTGATAATCAGCGTTTTTGCGTTCCAACTTGCCCACCTCGAAAGTGTAGGTGTTGTCGCCGAGATAGGTCGATTTCACGTCATGCTTCTTGACGAAAGCGTCGTCGAAGATTTTGATGGCGTCGTCGGCCTCGACGGGAGTGGCAAACACTATGCACAACTGATAACTCATCTCGTCTTTCGAGGTGCACTGCGGCGCGACAAGGGCCAAACTGAAATTCTGTCGGCGCACGCCGAAGCCGAATTGCAGCGGCTCTTTGACGGGCACATCGACGAACTCCGAAATCTTGAAGTCGCAAACGTATTGCTGCGTTTCGTCGATTTTGTCGTACTCGTAGGCGATGGTGTTTTCGTCCAACCAAACGGCCTTGCCTTTCAGTTCGGGCTTGAAGCTGAAGGCTTTCGACGGGATGCTTTCGCCGCTCTTCACTTTCAGCATTTGCGGGTCCTTGAAGCGCACCACGATGGGTTCGCCTTCGGTGATGACGCCCGAGGTGTAGCTGTCGAGCAAGGGCAACAAGGCCTCGCTGACGGGCTTGATTTGTTCCACGATCACCTTCGAAGAGGTCGTGGCAGTTCCACCCTTCTTGCCGCAAGAGGGCATGAAGGCAAGCAGCAACACCATGATAATCAAGCTGATGCCGCCGATTTTTCTCAAATTTTTTCTTTTATTCATAATGATGATGTTTGAATTATTTCAATAACAATTTATACAGCATCGGCAACATCCAGATTGAAATTTTTATAAAACTCAACTTGGTGCCTTAGCAACACATTAACTCGTTGACACAGGAAGAAACAACCGTAATCAAATGACGGTTTGTTTGATCCCAACTTTACTGGAGTCTCAAACTGCAATTTTGTCTTATAGTAATTCACCAAAGTTCCATCAGCCTCATCGTCTGCAGCAAATAGATACAAGTATTCACACCCAACAAGACCGACTACCGCTTGTATCCTCGGAACAATCACATGCCAAAAAACGGAGATTCCTCTACTATGAGGCAAATTCATCGCCTCCCACTCTTCCTTTACACCTTCTGCTTCATTGTTACAAAAGAGAGTTATTTCAACTGCTGAGAAGGCTTTTGCCACATGATGGTTGTCTTTGTTATTATCTAAAACGGCATCTCTACGTCTTCGTTTCGATTTTCTGATATAATAATCAGCCAATTCTTTAGTCCATCCATCACGAAGTGCTACAGACACTTGTTCCAATACCTTGCGCTTTTCCTCCTCGTCCAACGATCCGTTAAGTTTATCTATGTTTTGACGAAAACTTGCAGCCTCCTTTATCAGTTCTTCATCAACATTCTGGAAAACCTCCCCGCATCGTAATGCAAAAAACGCAAGGATTGTTCCTGAACCTGATTTGACCAAATAATACGCCGTGATGTTTCCCTCATCTTCTTGCCAGGCTCTATTGGATTGAAGAACTGATACCAAATTGGGATTCCGAGTATTGACAAGCCCTTTAATTAAAACTTTATTAGCAGGACTCGATGATAGCCTCTCATATATTAAGGAATCCAGAATTGTTCTCTGTTTCGAAGTAATTGGCGTACCCATTGTGAAAACTACTCAAAAAGGACTCTACGCAGTTTTATACGTTCCGCGTCTTTTCGTATGTCTTCAATAGACATCATATTATTTCCATTTACATCAGAACTAAGTCCTTTTCGGGCATTTTGCCATGAAAACTCGCCATGAGTAAGGGTACTCAAACTCCAAGACGTTTTGTTCGCATAACGTTTGAACACAGCATCAAAAATGTTCTCGAATCGTTCCAAGTCAGAATCCGATAGTATTACATCATTAAATTGTCCTTGTTTATAGGCATTATAGGCTTTCCTAACGCATAACATCACAGGACCATATTTCCAAGCAACAAACTGCTCATTAAACAAGGGTTCATTGTTGAAAATAATAGCCTCACGTTGAGCAAAATAAAGCAACTTATGCAACTTCATCTCGTCAATAATATCGCCATAATCTTGATAATATCTTTGGCAAATATAGGATGCTGCTTGTAATGCGGTTATCATGTTGTTATAAATATGGTGCAAATGTACGATTTTTTTCTTTTTTGACAAATATTTTATCCGATTTTTTGAACTTTATGCGTATATAATTGATTATCAGAACATTAAAACCTTTCAATATTTCGCCTTAAATGTCATCCCGAAATAAAACCTGTCCACTGGTTCCTTCATTTGTAGGTCGTTGTCCATGCGGGCGAAGGCGGAGATATAATGCCGCCGCGTGAGGCGACATTCCACCGAGGCCACGGTACGCAGGTTGTCGATGATGCGGTTTTTGGGGTCGTTGGTGAGCCAGAAAAGCTCGGCGGAAAGGGCGTATTTGAAACGGCTGTTGGGCTGCTGGTAGCTGACTTGCAGACGATTGCGCCAATACAGTTTGGGGTTCACGCGATGCTCGCCCGTGCGCTCGTCGTAAAAAGTGGAGAGCAGTTTGCTCCGATAGGTGAACTTGAAATGATACAAGGTTTCTGAATAGGTCAGGTGCGCACCAATGCGCCAGCGGTTCTCGAACCAGCCTTTGTCGTTGTGGCGGCGGATGTAGTCGGCGTTGAGGCCGAGTTTCAGGCGGTTGCGCGGAAAGGTGTAGTCCACCCCGACGGAATTGAGCCAGCGGTCGAACTGCGCAAAGTTGTTGTCGAAACGCAACTCCTCCTCCACCGACAGGTCGAAGCTGCGCCCGACAGCGGCAGAGAACTCACAGGAAACAATGCCTCCGAAGTCGGTCGTGCGCTCGCTCTGCGCGAAAACACTGGCCGAAAGCAACAGCAACAGCAATATGTTTGTTAGCCTCTTCATATTAATTATCGACTATGACCACTGACCATGACTATGACCGCAGCACCCAAAGCGCAAATTTCCGCGCACTTGCCCTAAACAGTCATGGTCATGGTCACAAGTCATGGTCACTCAAAATCCTTCAGTTTGGTAATTGTGTCAATCGTGTTCACCTCGCCATCGATGGGTTTGTAATACACCTTGACGAAGGCCACGTCGCGCAGATAGTCGATATGCCCGACTTCCACCTTGCTGATTTCCAAGCCCGTGCGCTCTGCAAGGTCGGCTTTCAGGTCGTCTTCCTTGCCGTGCTT
>CADAVB010000020.1:0-3465 GCA_902791165.1 uncultured Bacteroidia bacterium | reverse complement strand
GTGTGCTTCAGCATCCTTGTGCCGTCCAAAATCCAGACAATCAACAAGGTAAGCAGATTCACCAAAATCAGTTCGAGGTAGCTCGTCGAGAGTGCCATGCCATTCACGATGCTCAGGCCCATCACCACGAAGAGATAGGTCATTTCGCGGATTTTGATGGTCTCGGTCCGGTAGCGTATCATGCCGAAGATGGCAAACAGGCCGAGGGCGTAGGCGATGTTCATCTTCATGTTTTCCATCAGCGAGATGATGAGGAAGATGACCACGGCGAACATGATGAAAGTGAAGTAATAGTCCTTGCGGTTGGCCTTCTTGTAGTAGAAGAAATGGATGATGGCCCAGCACACGAGGAAGTTGAACACAAAGCGGAACAAGGTCGTCCAAAGGCTTTGCGGGTCGATGAAAGGCACGCCGAGGAAGTCCATGCCCGTGGCGCCGCCGCCAAATTCGCGGGCGATTTCGTCGTCGAATTCCTGTCCAGGAAGTAATGCTTGAAGTAAGTTCATAGTTATCAGTTGTTTAGTTGTTCAGTTGTTTAGTTTTTGACTATGGCTAATGGCTTATGACTATGGCAGCTTTGACCAAAGGCAGAAGTTGTTTCTTCTGTTGGCGCTGCCATCGGCCATTGGCCATAAGCCATCGTTTTCATTTTCTCGATTCTTCTCAATTTCTTCTTAAACCGGTTCTGCTTTACCGAGGGTTGGGTCAGGCAGGTGCCGATGCAGTATTTGCTGATTTTGTAGGGCTTGATTCGCAGGTCGAAAAGCACGTCTTTGAGCAGCGAGTGGGCGCGACCGTCTTGTTTCAGCTCCATCACCACCAGAGGCGACATCGAAGCCGTTGCGCCGTTGCGAAGGTTCTCGAAGCGCAGGTTGCAGTCGATGGTGAGGCGCTCGGTCTTGCCGTAGTTCACCAAGGTGATGCGGTCGAAAATCGTCACCAAGTGCGGGCTGAGTGAACCGACCTCGTAAGGCTGTTTCTCGGCCAAGAACGCCGCCGCCTCGGGGTTGTCCACGATGTTCGGAATCGGCTCCACGGCAATGCGTTTCTTCTTCGTGCGGCCTTTGTTGCTCTTGTGTTTCACCTCGCAGAAGGTCAGTCGCGAATCGACGTAGGTGCGCACCCTCACCTTGTCGCGCACCAAGTGGCGGTTGTGGTGGATGAGGTACATGGTCAGCTCGGGCGTATCGTAATACACGGTGTTGTAAGCCGCTATCCTCTTTCCTTCCACCTCTTGGGCAAAATAGCCGTCGCGGACGCGCAGCAGAATCTCATGAAGTTGCGCCTCGGTCACCAGATACTTGGTGTCGATGCGGTTCATCAGCTTCACGCCGCTCATCTCGTCAAGCGTGATCGGCTTCATGCCGCGCACTATGTCGAGAAGGGCCTCCATCACTCCTTGAAAATCACCTCGAACGTCTTCACGGATTCTAATTTTCCGTTCGGGTAGTAGTTGAGCTGGCGTTTCTTGGTGCCGTCTTCGTTATACTCGAACTTTTTGATTCTCACCACTTTGTCGCGGTCATTATACTCGATTTCGCGGAGCACCTTGGCGGTGATGTCGCTGTTTTCGGGATACTCGAACACCACGCGCGACTTCTGGCCGTAGCTGGCATATTCGATTTCCTCGATTTTGCGCCCCATGGCGTCGTAGGTCGTCACATGGTCGAGGAAGGCGCGCTTGCTGCCGGCCATGGTGTTCCACTCCTTGATGGTCATGCCACGGCGGTTATCACGCTTGATGACGGTCGATTCCGACACCGACTGCGCATAGGCTCCAATGCCCATGGCAAAAAAGGCGATAATTATTACTAATCGTTTCATAATCAAAGATTTCATATTTCAGGATTTCAAGATTTCTAATTTCAGGATTTCAAGATTTCAAGATTTCAGGATTTCAAGATTTCAGGATTTCAAGATTTCAGATTCAGGATTTCGGACGCAAGCATTGCGTCCCTACAATTCCTACCTCATACATCCTACTTCCTACTTCCTACCTCATACCTCCTACCTAAACATTAATCACCACCTCAAACGCTTCCTCCAACTCAAACACCTGCCCCGCCTCATCGACATTGATGGTTTGGAACAGCAATTCTGGCATTTCCGTATTGACATCCTCTGTTACGGTAAAAACCTCATATTCACCAGGTTGCAGTTTCTGGAAAGCAAAATAACCCTCTACGCCCACGCGCACATCATCGAAATGCATCTCCTCTCCCACCCTGCGGATATATACGCGATGCTCGTAGGCCCAGCCTTCGCCTTGATAGGCTCCATTGTGCCAATACGAGGCATGAACCCTGCCTTTCACCACCGAGGTGCCGTAGGCCTTGCCGTCGTGGATGTAGATCGTCGGGACTTGTGCCACCGCACCACGCGGCAGCTCAACCGTCTGGCTCACAGCCACTTTCTCGCCCGAAGGCAAGATGGAATAGGCGAACACAGTATAATACCCGGGACGCAGATACTCAAACTGATACATGCCATTAGGGTTGGTTTCGATGTCGTCGCCGTAGAAAGGCTCGTCGCCGTAAACGAGGAAAACGTCGGTCTTGGCGGCGGCCATGGTGTCGGCGTTCAGCTCAAAGTCGTCGTCGGGATGGTGAACAAGCTTCACATAGCCTTGTAGGGTGCCCGTGCCGCCTTTGCCCGCGCCCTTGTTGCAAGCAGGCAGCAACGCAACCGCGAAGAGCAACAGCAATAATTGAAAGATTTTCTTCATATTCATCGAAGTTTTGGACTGCAAAGATAGTGATTCAACGTTTTGACCATCCAAAAATTGTTCAATAATAATGCCAATCCCCGAAAAAACGCGAAAAAAAGAGTCCCGCCCCGAGGGACGGAACTCTTTTGCTTTAGGGGTGTACCTTCTTCAATCGTGGTTGTCTTTCTTGCGCGTCAGGTACATCACGCCGAGGCTGAAGAGCAGTGCCACGCCGCCGCTCAAGGGTGCTTCGTCGGCGGGCTGGTCGCCAGTCAGGTTGTGCTCCATGGGCAGCAAGGGCGAATTGCCGCCTCTGTAGCTGCTTTCGGACATTTCGCCGCGATAGAAGAGGCCGCCGCCTTTTTGGGCCGTTGCGCCGAGGGCGAGTCCAAGGAGGATTGCGATGGTTGTTATGGTCTTTTTCATTGTTTTTCTGTTTTGTTTGTTCCTTGTTTCTGTTGGT
Source organism: uncultured Bacteroidia bacterium (assembly GCA_902791165.1). GTDB lineage: Bacteria > Bacteroidota > Bacteroidia > Bacteroidales > F082 > Limimorpha. The sequence continues at coordinate 295 of CADAVB010000020.1, read as the reverse complement.
TTGTCTCCGTAGGTCGATGACCTACGGTTAGGGTGTGTTTCGCCCCTTCGGGGCGGGGTTGTAGGGGCGAACCCATGTGTTCGCCCTTTGATGCGTATTCACCCGTTTTGTGAGGGCGGGCACATAGGCCCGCCCCTACGGGTTGGGTTTATTCAACAACAATTTTCTGCGTCTTCACGTCGTCGCCGTTGATGAGGCGCAAGACGTAAACGCCAGCCGTCATGCCATTGGTGGAAACGCCACGCGCAACGTCGGTTGAAAGCACCACGCGGCCCATCACGTCAATCACCTGTAA
>CADAVB010000019.1 GCA_902791165.1 uncultured Bacteroidia bacterium | reverse complement strand
GGAATTAGGAATGATGAATGCGGAATATCGCGATGCGCTGCTGGGCTTCGCCCCAATTCCGCATTCTGCATTCCGTATTCTGCATTCCGCATTTATTTATTTCAATTTTCAGTCCGTCGTAGGCGAGCATCATGCCTTCGGGAAGTTCGCGGTTGATGTCGGCGGCGAGCCCCATGCTGTGGCTGCAATGCGTGAACCAAGTCTTTTTCGCGCCAACCTTTTTGGAAATTTCGATTGCCTCGTCCAAGGTGAGGTGCGAATAGTGTTTCTTCTTTTGCAACGCCTCAATTATCAGGTATTCAACGCCTTGCAGTTTTTTAATCGCTTCCTCGGAAATCTCACTCAGGTCGGTGACGTAGGCGAAATTGCCGATGCGGAAGGCGTAACAAGTCAAGGTAAAGTGCTTTAATTTAATAGGTATGATGTGCAGGTCACCAAGGTCGAAGGGCGTTTCGTCGAGGCGACGGATGTCGAATGTCGGAGCACCAGGATAAGGGTTCGCCTCAAAAGCGTAAGAATACTCCCGCTTGATTTCGGGCAGCGCGGTATCAGCCACAAAGAGCGGCATGGGCGCTTTGTTCATAAAGATAAACGGGCGCAGGTCATCAAGGCCGCCGATATGGTCTTTATGCTCATGAGAAATAATCACCGCATCGAGTTTGGTGATGTTCTCGCGCAACATTTGTTGGCGGAAGTCAGGACCGGCATCCACAGCCACCGTCACCTCATCGGTTTGAATCAGGATGGAGGTGCGCAGCCGCTTGTCGCGCGGGTCTTTGCTTTGGCACACGGGACAAGTGCAACCGATGACGGGCACTCCCTGTGATGTTCCACTACCTAAAACCGTAACAATCATATCGTATCGATTAAGACCCGGCTTCACAAATTCCTTTTCGTTCTGCAGGGCAATAAAAATGCAAAAGTAACGTTTTTCCACGAAAATGCGCGTTATTTCGTGCAAATAAACTAATTTTGCGGCATGAATGTATTCTCCTACTTCAGGAATAGGTCATTAGACCGCGCCTTGGAACAATATCTCGCAGAAAAGCAAGTTTCAAAACTTCCTAATATTCAGCGAGTTAATTCTACATTGATTATACTCGACGAAAGCGACAAGAGCATTGTCAAGAATATCGAGAGTAGCGTAAAAGGCCTTTTCGGCACCAATCGCTGCGGGTTCTTGATTTTGTGCAACCAAATGTCCGACAACATTTTGCAGAGCGATATGTTTAACGAGATCACGCCTAAAGACTTCGGTTTCATGAGCGTGCTGAAGCCCGAAAAGCATGAATACATCCGCAAGTTGGCGTCAAGCAACATGATTATCAACATGGCGGCTAAAAACAGTGATGTCAGCGACTACATCTGCACTTTGCCCAAGTCGGACTTCAGAGTTTGTTTCAACCAAAGCAAACACTTGGAAATCTACGACTTGGTCATTGAGAATCCGCGTGCCACGGACCCTGTTTCCAACATCCATGTTCTGTACAACTACTTGAAAGCTCTGACGGGAACACCAATGCAAAACACCTAACATTCAAGTCCTTCGGATTACGCTTTTCAGAACCTTTAAGCAAACAGAGAACCATGAAAAACAATCTATTCAAAGGCACAGGAATCGCCCTTGTTACCCCTTTCAAATCCGACTTTTCCGTTGATGTTGAATCATTGACCAAAATCGTGAACCATGTCATCAGAAACGGTGCTGACTTTTTGGTCGTTTTGGGTACCACTTCCGAAGCCCCTACCCTTTCAAGCGAAGAAAAGAAACTGGTAATCAACACGATACTTAATGCAAACAACCGTCGCTTGCCCGTCATGCTCGGTATGGGTGGCAACAACACGCAGGCTGTCGCTGAAGCCATCAGAGCGCAAGACTTTGCGGGCATTGACGGCATTTTGAGCGTCGTACCTTATTATAATAAGCCCAACCAACGCGGCATGAGGGCCCATTTTGAAACTATTGCCGACACGAGTCCCGTCCCCGTGGTGGTTTATAACGTGCCAGGGCGCGTGGGCGTGAACCTCCAAGCCGCCACCTGCGTGGAATTGGCGCGGCATCCCAACATCGTGGCGGTAAAAGAAGCTTCGGGCAACTTGCAGCAAATCATGGAGATACTGCGCGACAAGCCCGCCGACTTCGATGTGCTTTCGGGCGACGACGGCATCACCCAACCGCTAATGGCACTCGGCGCCATGGGCGTGATTTCGGTGGCCGCCAACGCCTACACAAAGCCATTCGGCCAGATGATGCGCGCTATGAAAGAAGGTCGCACCGACGAAGCCCTGCATCTGCACTATGCCATGCTGCAAATGAACCAACTCATCTTCGCCGACGGAAACCCCGCAGGAATCAAGTGCCTGATGAGCCATATCGGGCTGTGCGAGAATGTGTTGCGACTTCCTTTGGTGACCGTGAACGAGAAAGTTGAGGCCGATATTGTTGAAGAATGGAAACGGTTGAAGAGTTTGTAGTTAAAAGTTGAAAGTTGTTTAGTTTTGAGTGTGGAATGTGGAGTTAGAAGTGTGGAGTTGTGAGGTATGAGGTATGAAATATGAATTTTTGTAGGGACGCAATGCTTGCGTCCGAAATCTTGAATCTTGAAATTATAAATCTTAAATCACTAATAATGAAAACCTTACACTATTTTATCCTTACCCTTGCCATGATGGTTTGCGGTAACATTTTTGCCCAGAAGAGCCAGCAAGAGCTGAAGCAACTCATGGAACAACGCAACGAGCACTATTTCACTTTCGAGTTGAACGGCCACGATGACCTCAAAGCCATCGCCCGAGCCATTTCGGTGGACCGCGTTGATGGCAAGACGGTTACCGCATACGCCAACAACAACGAATTTGCCCATTTCGAGCAATTCGGCTACACAATAACGCTGCAAACTCCGCCGTCGATGCTCTACGAGGCCAAGATGTGGGACGGCAGCAATCGCGCCGCATACGACTGGGACCAATACCCGACTTACCCCGCCTACGAAGCCATGATGTACCAATTCGCCACCGACCATCCCGACAAGTGCGAAATCATCAACCTTGGCACCCTGCCCAGCGGTCGCAAGATATTGATTGCCCATATCAACAATGGATCAGGCGCGGGAAAGCCCAAGTTCTTGTACACTTCAACCATACACGGCGACGAGACCACCGGCTGGATGCTGATGCTCCGCATGATAGATTATATCCTCGAAAACCCAACTCTTCCAGAGTGCGCCAACGTATTGGAAAAGATCGATTTATATGTCGGCCCCAACACAAATCCTGACGGCACTTACCATGCAGGCAACAACAACGTGAACGGAGCCAGACGCTACAACGCCAACGGTGTGGACATGAACCGCAACTATCCCGACCCCAACGGAGGTTTGCACCCCGACGGAAACGCTTACGCCACCGAAACCCAATGGATGATGCAGTTTGCCCAAGACAACGCCTTCGTGATGGGGGCCAACTACCACGGCGGTGCCGAAGTGATGAACTATCCTTGGGACAACACCTACACCCTCCATGCCGATGACGCTTGGTGGCAATTCGTCAGTTTGGAATACGCGAACCTGTGCAAATCAGTGAACCCCAACTATATGTCGGATGTCGAGCATAGCGGCGTGACCAACGGTGCACAATGGTACATGATTGGCGGAGGTCGCCAAGACTATATGAACGGCTATGCCCAATGCCGCGAGGTAACCATCGAGTGTTCGAGCACGAAACTCCCCAATGCCAGCCAAATGCCCAGCTTCTGGAACATCAACAAGGAAGCCATTTTCGCCTACATGAACCAATGTCTGTATGGCATCCACGGCACCGTGACCGATGCTTCGACAGGTGAGCCCATTGAGGCAACTATCACCATCACGGAGCACGACAATGAGTTTTCCGTGGTGAAGAGCCATCTGCCGGCGGGCGATTTCCACCGTCCCATCAAAGGTGGCACTTACACAGTGAACATCATCGCCGACGGCTATCGTCCGCATCAGGAAACCATCACCGTCGCTGATTATGAAACTGTCAATCTGAACGTTGCACTCGAATCAGGTGAAGGCATCCTTCCTGACTTTTCCGCCTCAAGGACAATGGTGCCGTTGGGCGGACACGTCAACTTCACCGACCATTCGTTTGGCGACATCGTTTCATGGCAATGGACCTTTGAAGGGGCTGGTTCTTCGACGCAACAGAACCCGATGAATATTTCATACGACATAGTTGGCGACTTCGCCGTGACCCTCACCGTAACCGACAGCAACGGCAATACCGAAACCCTCACGCGAGACAATTACATCCATGTTCGCGAAGCCTACATGATGCAAAACGGCACTTTCGAAACCTGCAACGCCTTTTTCTACCCCTCTGCTTATTCTGGTTACCACAACAACGAGGACTACACCATGACCTTCAAGCCTGACACCGAGGGCGGCATCCTTGAAGCCGTTTTTACGGAATTCAACACGGAAAACAACTGGGACCACCTGTACATCTACGATGGCACCAGCACCTCCGCTACCCAAATCGGCCATTATACCGGAACCAACTCGCCTGGCACTATTACCGCCAGCAACTCTGAAGGCGCCCTTACGTTCCATTTCATTTCCGACCAGAACACGACCGCCTCGGGGTGGAAGGCCACCCTGAATTGCCTCAACATCTCCGACCTTGATGAAACCGAAACCACGCCAGCCGTGAAGGTGTATCCCAACCCGAGCAAAGGAAGCTTCACCATCGAGGCCGAAGGAACGACGGGCTATCAACTGTTCAACAGCCTCGGCCTGGTCGTCCTTTCCGGCACCTGCGAAGGCAAGACCCAAATCAACGCCAACCTGCCGCAAGGCATCTATTTCCTCCGAATAAGCGGCGAGATCAGCCGGATGGAGAAACTCGTCATCGAAAAATAAAAGAGAAAAACGCGCGTTTATTACACAAAAATGAGTAATTTTGCCGCCTGATGAAAAAAAGCATCCTGATATTGGCATTCTTCGGCCTCGCATTGAGTTCGTGCAACGACTTCAACCGCATGGTGAAAAGCACCGACAACGAAATGAAATACGAGGTGGCGATGGACTATTATGACCGTGGCGACTACAACCACGCCCTACAGTTGTTTGACCTGCTCCAAGCCTCGTTTCGCAACACCCCTCGTGGCGAGCTGATTACCTACCGCACCGCTTTGTGCTACTACCTTCAACAAGACTACGAGATTGCTGGATACTACTTCAACAGGTTCGTCCAAGTCTATCCCTTCTCCTTCGATGCGGAGAAAGCAGCCTTTATGAACGCCTATTGCAGCTACCTCACCTCGCCCGTTTCGAGCCTCGACCAAACCAACACTTTCGCTGCCATCAAGCAGCTCAACAATTTCATGGACCGCTATCCGAAGAGCGACAGCATCGCCCGTGCCCAACAACTGCTCGACAACCTCAACGAGAAATTGGAGGAAAAAGACTACAATATCTGCAAATTGTTCTACCGCATGGAAAACTACAGCGCGGCCATCACCTCGTTTGAAAACATGCTGAAGAACTATCCCAACACCAAACATCGCGAGGAGATTCTCTTCGACATGGCCAAGACCTATTACGACTACGCCGAAAACAGCGTCCCCGAGAAGCAGCGTGAGCGTTACGAAACCTGTATTGAGCAATGCAATGCGCTCTCTTATCTCTATCCCGACAGCAAGTTGCTGAACGAAGTGGGCGCCATCTCCACCAAAGCAAGAAAAAAATTAGAAAACATCAAATAACCATGGATTTCAAAAAGATTAAGACCGAAACGACGGTGGTTACCCGTCAGAAAGACCAGTTCTACAAAGGCACAGGCAACATTTACGAAACCGTTGCCATCCTCTCCATCAGGGCCAACCAAATCGCCAGGATGATGAAGGAAGAGCTTAACGACAAGATTGAATCGTTCGCCACCACCACCAACGACAGTTTGGAGGAAGTGTTTGAGAACAGGGAGCAGATTGAAATCGCAAGATTCTACGAGCGTCTCCCCAAGCCCACGCTGATCGCCATCCACGAGTTTCTGCACGACGAGATTTATTTCCGCAATCCCAACAAGGCCACGGAAGGCGCTTTCTGACCGATGTCCATGAAAAGAACCATCCTCACCTCCACCTTGCTCCTTTTCGGTCTGCTTGCCTTCGGCACATTGCGGGCCCAGGAACTGAAATGCGATGTCAGAGTCAACTCATCCCAAGTGGAAGGCTCCGACAAGACCATCTATCAGAACCTGCAAACCGCATTGTACGAATTTCTGAACAACACCAAGTTCACCGAGATCAACTTCAAGCAATCCGAGAAGATAGAATGTTCCATCCTCATCAACATCAAGAGCCGGGAGAATGAGTATTTTACGGCAGACATCAACATCGGTCTCAGTCGCTCGACTTCAACCCCAACACATACATCTCCGAGCTAACCAGCACGATTGGCTATTACGTTTACCTTTTCCTCGGCCTCGACTTCGACTCGTTCGCGCTTTTCGGCGGCGATCCTTTCTTTGCCGTTGCGGAAAACATCGCCAACAGCGCACCGCAAGAGCCCAGTTCCGACAAGGGATGGAGCACCACCGGACGACAAAATCGCTATGCCCTCATCAGCGACATCAACAATTCAAGCAACCGACCGTTGCGCCAATTCGTGTATGAATACCACCGTTTAGGTTTGGATGTAATGTCGGAAAACCCGACACAAGGGCGGGATATCATCATGAATTCACTTAACCATCTGCATTCGGTTTACGAGCGCAACTCCATGTGCTATTTCCTCCAACTGCTTATCGAAAGCAAACGCGACGAGATTATCCAAGTGTTCTCGCAAGGCGAGATGAAGATCAGGAACGAGGTCGTCAACATCATGAAAGCCATCGACCCGTCGCAGTCGTCACGTTACGACGCCATCTTGGAAAACACCGGCAGATAACAAGCCAAGCCTTCTATGCTGAAGCATCTGCATATAAGCAACTACGCCCTGATTGACCAACTGGAAGTCGGTTTCAATCGGGGCTTTAACGTCATCACAGGCGAAACCGGTGCGGGCAAGTCCATCCTGCTCGGCGCATTGGGCTTTGCCTTGGGCGACAGAGCGGATACCAATGTGCTTTATGACAAAGACAAGAAATGCGTCGTTGAGGCACAATTTGAGCTGAATGACAAGGCTTTGCAACCTCTTTTCGAGCAAAACGACCTCGACTTTGATACCGACTGCATCTTCCGCCGCGAACTCAGTCCACAAAAGAAAAGCCGCGCCTTCATCAACGACACGCCCGTTTCTCTTCAAACGATGAAAGAGATTGGAAATCAACTCGTTGATATTCACTCACAACACGACTCCCTTCTCCTCACCGATGCCAACTTTCAACTAAAACTCTTGGACGAAATCGCGCAAAACGATGCGGTTTTGGCTGATTATCAAGCCGAATACGCCAACTATAACGCCTTCAAGCGCAAGTTGCACGACTTGAAGGAGATGGCGACCAAAAACACCGCCGAAAACGACTACCTGAAGTTCCAGTTGGACGAACTTGACAAGGCCGACCTGAAGGAAGGCGAATACCAGGTAATCGAGCAGACTTTAAGCGTGATGGAAAACGCAGAGGAAATCAAGACGCTTTTGGTGACTGCCAACGGCCTGATGGAAGAAGGCGAAACGGCCATTTTGGGACAATTCAACGAGTTGGCATCGGCCCTATCGCGACTCAAACATCTTTTGCCCGACAATGAAGAATTGGCAGAACGCATTGAAAACCTGAAAGTTGAACTGAAAGACATCGCCTACGACCTGCGCCGCAAGGCAGACGAGACCCAATTCGACGAAGGACAACTGCAAAGCCTTCAAGAACGCTACGACCTCCTTAGCCGCCTGATGATGAAACACCGCGCCAAGGAGTTTGAGGAACTTATCACTTTGCGCGATAGCCTGAAAGAGAAAGTGAACGCTTTCGAGAACATCGACGAAGCCATAGCACAAGCCGAAAAACAACTGAAAGACAGCGAGAAGCAACTTTCCAACCTTGCCAAAGCCTTGCATGACAAGCGTTGCCAAGCCGCCACTGCTTTCAGCGAGAAGGTTGTTGCCTTGGTGCGCCAGTTGGCCATGCCTTTCGCCCAATTCCATGTCGGCGTGGAAAGCCATGAAACCTTTGGCAGCAAAGGCAGCGATGCCATCCGTTTCCTGTTTTCCGCCAACAAGGGCGTGGCACCCGACGACATCCGTCGCGTGGCCTCGGGCGGCGAGCTTTCGCGCCTGATGCTTTCCATCAAGAGTGCCGTTTCGGAATACAACTACATCCCTACCCTCATCTTCGACGAAATCGACACGGGCGTTTCGGGCGAGGTGGCGGCCAAAATCGGCGGCATCATGCGGCAAATGGGCCAGTCGCTGCAACTCATTTCCATCACTCACCTGCCCCAAGTGGCGAGTCAGGCCGAGCGGCATTATTTCATTTTCAAGGACAACGAAGGCGAGCGCACACAATCGCACATCCGCCTATTAAATATTAACGAGCGCATCACCGAAATCGCCAAGATGCTCAGCAACGACCAAGTGACGCCCGAGGCTTTACGAGCGGCAGAGGTGCTACTGAAAGGGTGATTTTATTTCTCCTCAAACTTCACCAACAAGAACGAGTCAGGGCTGCCGTCTTTGGGCAGGTAGGCTTGGTCGTAAACGATGTAATAAACGGAGCCAGTCTTAGTCTTGTACACATGGGTGAAATACCTGAAATCAAAGCCTTTCTCGGTCATTTGCTGACGCGTGGCAAAACTCTTGCCCTTGTCGTTCAGTTCCACAAGGATATTGCGGTTGCGCGCCAAAATCGCGTTGATGTTGCGCACGACGTTTGACTGCTTGTGGGTCTTTTCGTAGTTATAGCTGTTGCGGCACGAATCGCAGCAAAACTTCTTGTCGATGCGACCGTAGATTGGCTCACCGCAGTATAGGCATTTTCTTTTTTCGTCTTCCATATTCTTGTTTGTTTATGTTCTTTTTTTCCACCGCACCGTGCTCCGCTTGTACGGTGTTAATAGCACTCCGTGCGTTTGACCTCTTCGAGGTCGTATGTGTTATTTTGTGAATACATAGCGTAAGATGTTGGCACCCATCTTAAGGGCTTTTTCGCGGGTTTCCTGCGAGTCGTGGTGCACGCGCTGGTCTTCCCAACCGTCGCCGAGGTCACATTCGTAGGTGAAAATGCAGACAATTCGGCCTTCGTAAATCAGTGCGAACAGTTGAGGTGGCTTGTTGTCGTGCTCATGGATTTTGGGCAGACCATTCGGGAACAAGTACGGTTTCTTGAAAATCTCATGCGAGTAAGGCAACTCCACAAAATCCAATTCGGGGAACACCTTTTTCATCTGAGGCTCAATGTATTGGCGTATGCCGTAGTTGTCGTCGATGTGGAGGAAACCGCCAGCAAGCATGTAGTTTCGGAGGTTTTGCGCCTCGGCTGCATCAAAAACCACATTGCCGTGACCCGTCATATAGACGTAGGGATAATTGAACAAATCCGGACTCGACGGTTCCACGGTCGGTACATTCGGGTTGATGTCGGTGCCAATTTCTTGGTTGCAGAAACGCACCAAATTGGGCAGCGAGGTCGGGTTGCCGTACCAGTCGCCACCTCCACGATATTTCAGCAAGGCGATGTTGAGTTGCTGGGCAGAAGCCGCAAACGAAACCGACAACCAAATAATAATCAACAACTTTTTCATTTCATCTGATTAATGAGTTGAATCGTATGGCAAGCCACGAGCGCCGCCGTTTCGGTGCGCAAACGCGCCTCGCCGAGGCTGCACGGCACGAAGCCGTTCTCTTTGGCCAAGGCCACTTCCTCTGGGCTGAAGTCGCCCTCGGGACCAATGAGCACCAAGACGTTCTCTCCTTTATTATATAGGTCGCAGAGGCAATCTTTCACGTCGTCGTCAATCCATGCGATAAACTTCTGTCCTTCAAAAGGTTGCTTTACCAATTTGTCAAATGGAATTATGTCCTCCACCTTCGGCAGCCGCGACTTGATACTCTGCTTCATCGCCGCCACCATCACCTTTTGGAAACGCTCCACATTGGCGGCGCGGCGCTCGGAATGATACGAGGTGAACAGCCTCACGCGGTCGATACCGATTTCTGTGGCTTTCTCCAAAAACCACTCCGTGCGCTCGTTGAGTTTGGTTGGCGCGATGGCGATTTCGAGGTTGAAGCCCCAGTGGTCATACCCTTTGCGCTGGTTGCTCAAATTGACGGTGGCCCGCTTGGGCAAAGCTTCCACCAACTCAGCATCAAAGAGATAACCTTCGCCGTTGGTGACGCAAAACCGCTCGCCCTCGGTCATGCGCAGCACCTTGACGCAGTGCTTCGACTCGTCCTCAGGGAGGGTGGTTAGGCCTTCGGCTGCATTGGATATGTAGAAAACGTTCATTTAGCCCCATTTGTAGAGACGCAATGATTGCGTCTCATTTATTTTTCCTATTTGAGATTTGAGACGCATTCAATGCGTCTCTACAACATTACATTCGATTAGGCATTCCAATTCCCAGCAATTCCGAAGCATTGCGCAGCAAAGCCGCGACCATATCGCAGACTTGCAAGCGGAACATGCGGCGGTCGGCATCGGGTTCTTTGAGGATGCTGCACTCCTGGTAGAACTGGTTGAATTCCTTGGCGAGGTCGAAGATGAAGTTGGCCACCATCGCGGGGCTACGGTTCTCGGCGGCTTGGTTCAAGACCATCGGCCAGCCGTACATCATCACGATGATTTCCTTCTCCTTGGGTTGCAAATCACTGACTTTCACTTCGCTTTCGAGTTTAATGCCTTGTTCTTCGGCCTTGCGCAGCACCGAACAGATACGTGCGTGAGTGTATTGCACAAACGGTCCCGTGTTGCCGTTAAAGTCGATGGACTCGGCGGGATTGAAGAGCATGGTCTTTTTCGGATCGACCTTGAGGATGAAGTATTTCAAAGCGCCCAAACCAATCGTATGATAGAGCTTGTCGGCCTCTTCAGACGTAAGGTCTTTGGCCTTGCCGAGTTCGTCGGAAACGGCCTTGGCCGTGGCCACCATCTCGTCCATGAGGTCATCCGCATCCACCACCGTTCCCTCGCGAGACTTCATCTTGCCGTTGGGCAATTCAACCATACCATAAGACAGATGCTCAATATCATTGCCCCACTCGCGACCCAAGCGCACCAACACGCGCTTCAGCACATCGAAGTGGTAAATTTGCTCATTACCAACGACATAAATCAGTTTTTCGGGGTCGTATTCATTGACGCGAAGCTGGGCGGTGCCAAGGTCTTGGGTCATGTAAACCGATGTGCCGTCGCGGCGGAGCAAAAGCTTTTCATCCAAACCCTCGTCGCGGAGGTCGCACCACACGGAGTTGTCGTCGCGGCGATAGAGAACGCCTTTTTCGAGGCCTTCTTGCACCAATTCCTTGCCCAAAAGGTAGGTCTGCGACTCGTAGTAAATCTTCTCGAAAGCCACACCCATGCGCTTGTAGGTCGCATCGAAGCCGTCATACACCCATTGGTTCATCGTTTCCCAAAGGTGGCGCACCCCTGGGTCGTTAGCCTCCCATTTCACGAGCATCTCGCGGGCTTCTTGCATCAGCGTGGACTCGGCTTCGGCCTTGGCTTTGGCCGCTTCCTTGGCTTTCTCGTCCAGAGTGTCAAAGTCAGCGGGCAGCAAGGTTTTCAACTCCTCTTTATATTTCTTGTCGAACAGCACATAGAAGTCGCCAATGAGGTGGTCGCCCTTCTTGCCCGTCGATTCGGGTGTGCAGCCGTTGCCCCATTTCTGCCAAGCCAACATGCTTTTGCAAATATGTATTCCTCTGTCGTTCACCAAATTAACGCGCACTACTTTCTTGCCGTTGGCCTTCATGATTTCGGAAACGCTCCAGCCCAACAGGTTGTTACGGATATGGCCCAAATGCAAGGGTTTGTTCGTGTTGGGCGAGGAATACTCCACGACCACGTTCTTCCCCGAAACGGGTTTGCGGCCAAACTCGCGGTTCTCGTGGTTTTCCTTGAAAAAATTCACCCAGAACTTGTCGGAAATCAGCAAGTTAAGGAATCCTTTCACCACATTGAACTTGGCAATCATCTCTGACTCCTTAATCATCTCGGCACCCATCTCATTGGCCAATTGCTCGGGATTGCGGCCCGCCAATTTCCCGAAGGGGAACACCACGATGGTCATGTCGCCCTCAAACTCGGGGCGCGTTTTTTGGAAATTCACCTGCTGCACAGGCGGTTCCTGTCCGTATAAGGTCTTGAACGACTTGATAAACAGTTGTTTTAATACTTGTTCTAACATATTATTAGGGATTTTCTGATTGCAAAATTACAAAACTTCAAGGAAACCCTTTACATTTTTTCGTTTTTTCCCTTGCGGAAAAGAAAACTTTACTATCTTTGCAGTCCGATGAGATACCCAAACAAGCCATCGGAAAAGATTATCTGCACGGAATCAATTGGTTCCATCAAACCGAATTTCCCTTTTTCCATACCGACGGTCACATTGTTGGCCGTCTTTTTTTTGCAACATCAACAAACTAAACCTATAAGCCTATGTCAATTTCACTGAAAAACCGCAGCCTGATTTCCATCAGCGACTTCACACCTGAGGAAATGTGCCACGTCCTCGACATCGCCGAGGACTTTGAGAAAAACCCACACCAGAACCTGCTGAACGGTCGCGTCATCGGGTCGCTCTTCTTTGAGCCTTCGACGCGTACGCGCTTGAGTTTCGAGACGGCCATCCAACTTTTGGGCGGCAACGTCATCGGTTTCAGCAGCACCGCCGGAACGAGCATCCAGAAGGGCGAATCCTTAGCCGACACCATCACGATGGTGGCCAGCTACGCCGACCTCATCGTCATGCGCAACCCCATCGAAGGCTCGGCTCGCTTTGCCTCCGAGGTATCTAAAGTGCCGGTCATCAACGCGGGCGACGGCGCCAACCAACACCCCACCCAGTGCATGCTCGACCTCTACAGCATCCGCAAGACACAGGGAACGCTTGAAAACCTTGAAATCACTCTCGTTGGCGACCTGAAATACGGCCGCACCGTCCACAGCCTCGTCGAAGCCATGTGCCACTTCAACGCGAAGTTCAACCTCGTTTCGCCCGTCGAACTGAAACTGCCGAGCGTGGTAAAACAGCACATCAAGGACCGCAAGCTCGAATACCACCAATATACCGAGCTTGAGGATGCCATCCCCCACTCCGACATCATCTACATGACCCGCATCCAGCGCGAGCGCTTCCCCGACCCCGAGGAATACGAGAAAGTGAAGAACTCCTACGTGCTGCGTAACGCCATGTTGGATGCCGCGAAGCCCAACTGCCGTGTGCTGCACCCGCTGCCGCGCGTCAATGAAATCCATGTGGATGTGGACGCCAACCCGAAGGCATACTACTTCCAGCAAGCGCAGAACGGCGTTTACGCACGCCAAGCCCTGATTGCAGCAATACTTGGACTTAAGTAACATGGGAACGTACTACACACTCTTTTTACCGTCATAGCGGAGAAACATCCGCCATCTCCCACACGCGAAGACGATTCCTTTCGCATAGGAGATTGCGGGTCAAGCCCGCAATGACGGATTAGGGTAACAGTTCCAAAAAAACAACAATTAAACAGTTAAACAACCAACAATTCAACATACAGTTATGGAAAAGAAAAAAGAACTGACCGTTTCAGCCATTGAGAATGGCACCGTCATCGACCATATCCCCGCCGACAAAGTGTTCCAAGTCGTCAAGATTCTGGGCTTGGAGAAAGTCAGCACACCCGTGTATTTCGGCACCAACGTGGAAAGCAAGAAATACGGCACCAAAGGCTTCATCAAGGCCTCCAACCAATACTTCGCACCTGAGGACGTGAACAAAATCGCGCTTGTCGCACCTACCGCCTCCATTATAGAAATCAAGGACTTTGAGGTCGTCAAGAAACACTCCGTTGCCATCCCCGATCGCATCGAGCGAATCGTGAAGTGCTTCAACCCGAACTGCGTCACCAACAAGGAACACGACGTGCCGACCAAGTTCACCGTCGTGAAGGACGCGCAGGGCAACATCAAACTGCACTGCCACTACTGCGAAAAGAACACCACGCAAGACAAGCTGGAATTCATCTGATTTTTACCATGACTATTGACCATGACAATGACCATTTCAGCCCATGGTGTGGAAATCGGCCTCCATGGTGTCGCTGTCATAGTCATGGTCAGTGGTCATAGTCAACGAAAACACCACTTATGAAAAAGACTGGGATTGTTATAGCCATATTATTTGGCATAATCCTCATTTGGGGCATCGGCACCTACAACGGTTTTGTGAAAAAACAAGAAGCCATGACGACGGCGTGGGGACAAGTCGAAAACGTTTATCAACGCCGCGCCGACCTTGTTCCGAACCTTGTTGCCTTGGTGAAAAACTACACCGAATATGAGCAAGGCACGCTCATCGCCGTGACGGAAGCCCGCGCCAAGGCCGCCAACGCCAACGTCAATACGGAGAACTTCGACGAGAACGAGTTTGCCGACTTCGAGTCGGCGCAAAACGAATTGGACAATTCCCTGAACCGCCTCATCGTTTCCGTCGAGAACTATCCCGACTTGAAAGCCAATGAGGAATACCTAACCTTGCAAGCACAATTGGCTGGTTGCGAGAACCGCATCCTCACCGAGCGCGAGCGCTTCAACGAAACCGCCAAGGTTTACAACCAAAGCGTTCGCAAGTTCCCCAGCAACTTGATTGCCAAAATGTTCGGCTTTGAGAAGCGGCCTTATTTTGAGGCTGACAACGGAAGCGAAAAAGCACCCGAAACCTTTTAACAGACTGCTTTTATAACACTAAACCTTATTTCTTCACCACTTCCTCCAACAGCGCAACAAACTGTTGAATATCGTTTTCCGTCGTGTCATACGCGCACATCCAGCGGACGACATCGGCATCCTCGTCCCAGTCGTAGAAGAAATAGTGGTTTTGCAGCTCTTTCCATACTTTGCGGGGCAGCTGGGCAAACACGCCGTTGGCCTGTACGGGATAAACGATTTTCACGCCAGGAATGTCTTTCACTGCTTGATAAAGCAATTGCGCCATACGGTTCGAATGTTCGGCATTGCGTTTCCACAGGTCGTTCTCGAAATAGGCAGCGAACTGGGCAGCGATGAAACGCATTTTCGAGCAAAGTTGCATGGCCTGCTTGCGACGGTATTTGAACTCGGGGCAAAGGTCGGGGTTGAGAAGCACGACCGCTTCGCCCATCATTAGGCCGTTTTTGGTGCCGCCAAAGGAAACAGCATCCACGCCGAGGTCGGTGGTCATTTCCTTGAAGGTGCATCCCAAAGCCACTGCGGCATTGGCCAAACGCGCCCCGTCGATATGGACATACATGTTGTATTCGCGCGCCATGCCCACAATGGCCTTGATTTCGTCCAAAGAATACAAAGTGCCAAGTTCTGTCGGTTGCGTGATGGAAATCACTTTGGGCTGCGAGTGGTGCTCGAAACCGAAGCCATGCAAGCGTGTTTTTATCAACTCGGGAGTCAGTTTGCCGTCGGGCGTGGCCACCGTCAGCAAGCGACAGCCCACGATGCGCTGCGGCGCACCACATTCATCCACGTTGATGTGAGCACTTTCGGCGCAGACCACGGCCTCGTGCGAGCGCGTCATGGCATCGATGCAAAGGGTGTTGCAGCCCGTGCCGTTGAAGGCAAAGAACACGCGGGCTTGTTCGCCAAATTGTTCACGGAATTTCGCCTCCGTCGCGGCGCAATATTCATCATCGCCGTAAGCCACAGCGTGGTCCTTGTTCACGCGGGCGATGGCTTCCAAAACCTCGGGACACACGCCCGAATGGTTGTCGCTTCCAAATCCTCGTTTCATTTTGTTGATTGTTGATTGTTGAATTGTTGAATTGTTGGGGCATCGTCGTCCCTGCTCGTAATGACAAGATGAGAGCCGTCCAAAACGGCACTTTTCAGCGTGTCGTACTCGTAGGTCAGTTTCAACGAGAAGAACGGCCTGTGTTCATCGATGAGGCGCAGAAAAATCTTGTCGCCTTCCCACATGGTAAGTTCCAAAAGGTGCTGTTTCTCAATCCATTCCAGGTCGCCCTCGTTGCACTCGATTGGGTCGCCTGTCCAGTCGGTGCAGACGAAAATGTGCATGTGCTCGTCCTCATAAATGTTGTGTACGAAGGTGACGATGCCGCAATAGCGCCATTGCGTGATGGTGAAGCCCGTTTCTTCCCAGACCTCACGCAGCATACAGTCTTCGGGGCTTTCGCCGTCCTCAAACTTGCCGCCCACGCCAAGCCATTTGTCGTGGTTGAGGTCGTTTTCTTTCTTGGTGCGGTGCAGCATGAGGTATTGGCTGCCGCGTTCCAAATAACATAGGGTGGTTTGTTTCATAATCTGTTTGTAGAGACGCATTGAATGCGTCTCAAATTATTATTTCAACATGAGACGCATTCAATGCGTCTCTACAATAATATCATAAAAAGCAAGGCGGCCAGTTTTGGCCGCCTTGCAAAAACCTTTTAGCTCTGGGATTAGATGATACCTTGAGCCAGCATGGCTTTGGCAACACGCATGAAGCCGGCGATGTTGGCGCCCTTCACGTAGTTGATGCTGCCGTCGGCCTGCTTGCCGTACTCGACGCACATGTCATAGATGTCGTTCATGATCTTGTGCAGCTTCTGGTCCACCTCGGGGGCGGTCCAGTTGATGTGGCCGGCGTTCTGGCAGATTTCGAGTCCAGAAGTGGCAACGCCACCAGCGTTCACAGCCTTACCAGGACCAAACGGAATCTTGGCGGCTTGGAAAGCGGCGATGGCACCGGGTTGGCAACCCATGTTGGAGACCTCGGCGACATACTTCACACCATTGGCGATCAGTTCCTTGGCGTCTTCTTCGGCCAGCTCGTTCTGGAAAGCGCAGGGGCAAGCGATGTCGCACTTCACCGTCCAGGCTTTCTTGCCAGGAGTGAAGACGGCCTTGCCGGGGAACTTGGTGGCCATGTCTTCAACCTTGTTGCGGTTGGAGGCACGCATATCGAGCATATAGTCGATCATTTCCTTGTCGATACCGTTGGGCAGTTCGCACACGCCGTCCGGGCCTGACAAAGCAACAACCTTGGCACCGAGTTCGCAAGCCTTGATGGCGGCACCCCAAGCCACGTTACCGAAGCCAGAGAGGGCAATGCGCTTGCCTTCCATCGTGTCGCCGGTTTGCTTCACCATGCGCTCGACATAGTAGATGGCACCGAAACCAGTGGCTTCGGGACGAATCAGAGAACCACCCCAGCCGTAGCTCTTACCGGTAAGAGCGCCAGTGCTGTGTTCGCGGGCAAGCTTCTTGTAGGCACCGTAGAGATAGCCGATTTCGCGGCCACCAACACCGACGTCGCCAGCAGGGCTGTCTTGGTCGGGACCGATGTTTCTCCACATCTCATACATGAAAGCTTGGCAGAAACGCATGATTTCCTCGTCGGTCTTGCCAACCGGGTCGAAGTCGGAACCGCCCTTGCCACCGCCCAAAGGCAGATTGGTGAGGCTGTTCTTGAAGATTTGCTCGAAGCCCAAGAACTTCAGCATGGAAACGTTCACGGCCTTGTGGAAACGGAGGCCACCCTTGTAAGCGCCGAGGGCAGCGTTGTACTGCACACGGTAGCCCAAGTTGGTCTGGACTTCGCCATTGCGGTCCACCCAAGTCACGCGGAACGTGAAGATACGATCGGGCTCAACGATTCTTTCGACGATCTTGGCCTTCTCGAACTCAGGATGCTGGTTGTAAACTTCTTCGATGCTTTCGAGCACTTCGCGCACTGCTTGCAGGTACTCATTTTCGCCTGGATGCTTGGCTTCCAGAGCGGTCATAATTTCATTGACTTTCATTTTTTTGACTTTAATTAAAGGTTTATTTTACTGTTTGAAAGTTGTGCTTCATTTGGTAAAGCGGTGCAAAGTTAGGACATTTATTTGTACGATTTTCAAAAAACGCAAAATATTTTTCGGGCCATAAGGCCTCATTTTTCCGACACGATTTTGCCATGTTCGTATTCTATCACTTTCACCACTTTTCCGTCTGGATTATAACGGATTTCCTTACCGTGTTTTACATTGTCAAGATAGTTGACTTCCATGCACTTATAACCCGATTGGTCGTAACCTACCTGCCTTCCCGCGCCTTTGTCGAACACGGCGTTGGAAGCCAGTTCGCCTTCGGGATAGAACACGAGCCACGAGCCATCCATCATGTCATCGACGTATTGTCCGTCTTGGAAAAGCCGTCCGTCTTCATACCATTTCTTGGAGGGGCCGTTCCGTTTGCCGTCCATAAAATACTCCTCCGATGCGAGTTGGCCATTAATGGAATAGGTGCGGTAGATGCTATCGAGTCGGCCGTGCTTATACCAACAGTCTTCGGCGAGATGACCGTTGTCGTACCATCGCATCGAATGGCCGTTTTTCTCGTCGTCCTGATACGTTGCCTCCATCTGCGGATTGCCGTTAGCATAATACCATTGACACGGCCCGTTGAGTTTGCCGTCTTGGTAATTCAACGCCGACTTCAGCTTGCCATTCTCCCAGTAGGACTTCTGCGTCGTGTCGCCGCACGAAGCCATCAGCAGGGCCAGCAAAGCCGCCATTTGCCAAAGCTTATTCATGGCCATCATTCTTGAAAGGGGTCAACGGGAACCAGTTCGACTTCCTTGCCCTCGTATTGGAACACGCTCCATGCCTGGTTCTCGACGCCGTTGCCTCGCCCGCGATGGGCAAAGCGATATTGCGTATGGAGCACCTGCATTGGATATGATGGCAGACAGTCAATCATATCGGGGCCAAATTGCATGAGGGCGTTGAGGAAATACCAGGCCACCCCATAGCCTTCAAAAGCGTATTGTTGCGGCTCAGCTTTGTATCGATCCCTGAAACGCTGGACAAACTGTTTGACATCGGGGTCGCGATAGTCGATGAAATGGTCGCTGAAATAGATGGCGTTCATGTCCAAGAGGTCGTCAACGAGCAGTTTCTCAAACTTGGTCCAGTCGGGAAGCGCCACCAATGTGATGGGCTTATGGTCGGCCGAACGCTTCAGCGTGTTGAGCACTTGTGTCGCGAAGACATTTGTGTTGCCGTAGGCGATAATCATATTGTCGCGCACGCCCGACAGTTGCGACTTCATCGACCCCACATCCGAATAGGCGAATCGCTTGACAGCGTTGCTCAGCACGGCGCTGCCCGTCACGTTGGCATTGAGGGCTTCTGTCGAATACACTTGGCCTTCCACATCGACGGTCGTCACCATCTTTTCGCCCATCTCTTTCCGCTCGCTCTCCTCGCGTGCATAGTGCAAGAGTTCTTCGTTGCTCACCGTCACTTCGGCATTCACCGCCTGGTTGAGGCGATACTCCAAAGCGTTGAGGAAGGCCGTGTCGGCTTCTAATTCCTGACTGACAATGAAGACATTGGCATCGCGGTATTGTCTTTTCACCAAATTGACAAGATTCACGATTTGGCCTGTTGGGCCGGCCTTTGCCTTCACCACATTGGGGTTGCCCTCGATGATGATTTCGCGGGTCGAAAGCGGATTGACGACAAGTATGTTCTGCTCTTTGGCATATTCTTCAATGATTTCAAAACTCTTTCCGAAGAACGGCCCGATTATCATGTCGAGTTCCTTTCCTTGAATTTGCGACAAGGCGCTGGTGGCCGTTGAAACATTGTCGGTCACATCGATTACCGTGAGGTCCAAATGGAGTCCCGACCTTTGCGTCAGTTGCTCGGCAGCCATCTTGAAGCCTTCATAAAACTGAAGGAACCGCATCGAGCGCGATTTTTGCGCCTTGTGCACTTGTTCCTTTGAAACATTCAGGCTTTCAAGGCTGTTGAGGTAGAGCGGCACCATCAGAGCCACTTTGTAGCGTTTCGAGGCGTTGTTCGATTGAGGGTTGCACTCCGGAATCTGGTAGGGTTCCTCTTCCTCAAAAATCACCTCTGTTTGGACAATTTCCGTTGGTTGTTCCTCTTCGTCATCAATTTCTGGTGAAGGCGTTTCCGAAGCATGGTTCACTTTGGCGATAGGTATCAGAACCACCTGATTCACAAACACCTGCGACCCAACGGAAATGTTGATTTTCCTGAACTCGCTTTCCGACACCTTCCAGCGTTTCAGCAGCGACGAAGTGCGCTCGTTGTATTCCACCTTGTGAACGATGTATTCGTCGGTGTTCACGATATTGGGCACCTTGATTGAAGTTCCAGCGGCAGGCTTTTCGGTCAGACTGGGATTGACGGCCTTGAATTCAGCCACATCAATGCCGAACTTCTTGGCGATGTCGTACAAGTCTTCGCCTTGCAGGACCACATAATCTGTACCCACCTGCACACCGTCTCCCGTCACGACTGGTTTTGGCGTCGCGTTTGGCTTGGGGGGTGCTGAGGGTTGCTGAACGGGTTGGACAACCGTTTCTGACTCTGCGGGTTGGGGTTCAACGGGTTTAGGAACCACATGCTGAGGCTCGGCTGGTTTGGGAGCCTCAAGACGCATCGGAATACCGATAACATCGCCCGCCCTAAGTCCTTTTTTCACCTCTGGATTCAAGGCCTCGATCTCTTCCACCGTCACAAAATAGACTTGCGAGATGCCATAGAGCGTTTCTCCTTGCTTCACATGGTGCATATAGTATTCCTTCCCTCCTATCTTCACAATTTCGGTGGAACGCTCCACATGCACCTGCGCCATCAAATTAGTGGTCAAGAGCAATGAAAACAAAAAGAAGAAAACCATTCTCATTATCTTACTCATAATCAGTTACTCCCATTCTATGGTCGCAGGCGGCTTCGACGAAATGTCGTAACACACGCGATTCACGCCTTTCACCTTATTAATAATATCGTTTGAAACCTTCGCCATGAAGTCGTATGGCAGATGCACCCAGTCGGCCGTCATGCCGTCGGTGGAAATCACTGCGCGGAGGGCGATGGTGTATTCATAGCTTCTTTCGTCTCCCATCACGCCGACCGACTTCACGGGCAGCAGCATCGTGCCCGCCTGCCAGATGCTGTCATACAGGTTGTCAGCCATTTCGTTGGGATAGGATGCGCTTGGCAGCTCACAAGGCCAGTTACGCAAGCCTTTGATGAAAATGTCGTCGGCATCGCGCAAAATTCTCAATTTCTCTTCCGTCACTTCACCCAAAATGCGGATGCCGAGGCTCGGTCCAGGGAAAGGATGACGGCCTATCAGCTCGCGCTTGATACCCAAGGCGCGACCCACACGGCGCACCTCGTCCTTGAACAAGGAACGCAGCGGCTCCACAATCTTGAGGTTCATCTTCTCGGGCAGACCGCCCACATTGTGGTGCGACTTGATCTTGCAGCTCGGACCGTTCACGCTCACGCTCTCGATCACATCGGGATAGATGGTGCCTTGGGCGAGCCAACGCGCACCATCAATCTTTTGAGCCTCAGCGTCGAACACGTCGATGAAGGTCGTTCCGATGGCCTTGCGCTTGGCTTCGGGGTCGGTGACACCTTTCAGCTTTTCGAGGAACAAATGTCCAGAATGAACGCCTATCACGTTGAGTCCCATTTCCTTATAGGAATCCAGAACTTCCTCAAACTCGTTCTTGCGCAAAAGGCCGTTATCGACGAAAATGCAAGTCAGGTTCTGCCCTATCGCCTTGTTGAGCAAAACAGCCGCCACGGTGCTGTCCACGCCGCCCGAAAGTCCTAGAATGACCTTGTCGTCACCCAATTGCTTTTTCAAACTCGCCACGGTGTTGTCGATGAACGAGTCGGGGGTCCAATCGCCCTTGCAGCCGCAAATGCCGAGGGCGAAATTGGCCAACATCTGCGGACCTTCCTTGGTGTGGAACACCTCGGGGTGGAACTGCACCGCGTAGGTTACCTCGTCGTCAATCTTGTAGGCGGCGTTCTCCACGTCGTCGGTGGAGGCGATAACTTGCGCTCCGTCAGGCAGTTTTGCAATCGTGTCGCCATGGCTCATCCACACCTGGCTGGTCTTGCTCACGCCCTTGAACAGAGGGCATTGCTCGTCCGTCACCGTCAGCATGGCGCGGCCATATTCGCGAGCGATGCTGCCATTCACTTCGCCGCCAAAATGGTGGGAAATGAACTGTGCGCCATAGCAAATGCCCAAAAGCGGCAGTTTGCCTTTTATGTTCGACAAATCAGCAATGGGAGCTTTCTCGTCGCGCACCGAGAACGGACTTCCGCTGAGAATCACGCCTTTGACGTTCTCACAGATGGCCGGAATCTTGTTGTAGGGATGAATTTCGCAATAGACGTTCAGTTCGCGGAGGCGGCGACCGATGAGCTGCGTCACCTGCGAACCAAAGTCGAGGATGAGGATCATTTCTTGCATACACGAAAATTTTCTGCAAAAATAAGGTTTTTTCACGGACAAATTCCCTATTTTTGCAAAAAGTATCCAAACCATGCTAAATTACCTTATTTTGTTTGGCATCGCCGTGCTGCCCGTCGTGGTGCTGATGGTGTTCATTTACCGTCAGGACAAGTACCAAAAAGAGCCTGTCAAGTCGCTCGCAAAGGCCTTCTTTGGCGGCATGTTGTCCATTCCGTTGGACATTCTCATCGTTACGGGAATCGGCTTGTTATTCGGCAACACTTTCATTGCCAACACCGTGTTTTTCAGCTCTTTTATGGAGGCTGGCATTCCCGAAGAGTTGTCCAAGTTCCTCATTTTCATGCTGCTGATTTGGCGCGACAAGAACTTCGACGAGTATTTCGACGGCATCGTCTATGCCTCTTTCATCGGGCTTGGCTTTGCCTGCGTGGAGAACATCACATACGTTTTCAACTATGGCTTTGCAACGGGCGTGGTTCGCGCATTGCTCTCTGTTCCAGCACATTTCCTCTTCGGAGTGGTGCTGGGCTATTTCCTTTCGTTGGCGAAATTCCATCCCGAAAAACGCGGCATTTATCTTTTGTCGGGACTGCTGTTGGCCATGCTCGCCCACGGACTTTTCGACTGGCTGCTGATGGTTACAGACCGCCTCTCCCCTATGGTCACACTCGTCATTTACGCCGTATTCATTTGGGGCGACATCAAGCTGTGGAAACTCGGCCTGCGATACATCCGCAAGCAGCAGGAAAACTCGCGACTGCAAGCCGAAGAAGCCAAAGCCGCCGACATGGACTTCCAAATCAACGAAACCAGCACCGGCTACAACACCGAGTACAGGCAAATCGACTGGAACGCGGGCGACAGACGATAATTTTTGTATTTTTGCCGCAAATTAAAACTCAAAAACTATGGCACTCAATTGCGGAATCATCGGTCTTTCAAGCACTGGAAAGACGACCATATTCAATTGTATATCAAACACTAAGGCAGAAATCGGTTTTGCCTCGAAGTCGAACATCGGAATGTGCGAGGTGATTGACGAGCGGCTGAAGCTCATCGACAACATCTCCCACTCAAAGCGCATCGTGCCCGCCACGGTCGAAATCGTGGACCTGCCTGGACTGAGCAAAGGCGGTCAGGGCGTGGGCAACAAGCTCTTGGCCGAAGTGCAGACGATGGACGCGCTCATCCACGTCGTGCGCTGCTTCGACGACCCCAACGTTCCCCACAGCGAAGGCAGCATCGACCCCGTGCGCGACATGGAACTCGTTGATTTGGAGCTTCAAGTCCGCGACTTGGATTTGGTAACCCGAAAGCTGGAACGCACACAGAAAATGCTCAAAAACGGCGAGAAAGACTACAAAAAAGCCTTCGACGTGCTGACGGTTTACAAGGAAACCCTTGAGAACCTCGGCAACGCCCGCGACGCGAAAGTGGCCGAGGAAGACAAGAAGTATGTACAAGACATTCAGCTGCTTACGGCCAAGCCCATCATCTATGTCTGCAACGTGGATGATGCTTCAGCCACCACGGGCAACAAGTATTCCGAAGCCGTGAAAGCCGCCTTGAAGGAAGGTCAGGACATGCTCGTCATTGCGGGCAAATTGGAGGCCGAAATCGCCGAACTCGACGCCGACGACCGCGCCCTCTTCATGGAAGACGCAGGCCTCACCGAACCTGGCGTGAACAAACTCGTGCGCACGGCCTATCACACCTTGAACCTCCACTCTTTCTTCACCACCGGTCCCGACGAAACCCGCGCCTGGACCATCCACGTTGGCGACACCGCCCCCGTCGCCGCTGGTGCCATCCACAGCGACCTGCAACGCGGCTTCATCCGCGCCGAGGTAATGAGCACCGAGGATTTCCTGAAATACGGAAGCGAAGCCGCCGTGAAGGAAGCCGGAAAGTTCCGCGTGGAAGGCAAGACTTATATCGTACAAGACGGTGATATTCTGAACATTAGATTCAACGTGTAATGGAGGAATACGTCATTTTGGTCGATGAAAACGACCAGCCCATAGGCGAAATGGAGAAGCAGGCCGCGCATGTTACGCCGCACCTGCACAGGGCTTTCTCTATTTTCATCTTCAACTCTAAAGGCGAATTGTTGTTACAGCAACGCGCTCTCTCGAAGTACCACTCCCCTGGCCTTTGGACCAACACCTGCTGTAGCCATCCCCGCGCCGAAGAAACCACAGCCCAAGCCGCCCAACGTCGCCTTCAGGAAGAAATGGGCATGACTTGCGAGATGCGCGAAGTTTACACCTTTATATATAAGGCACCCGTCGGGCAAGGTCTCACCGAGCACGAGTTCGACCACGTCTTCATCGGCCAAAGCGACGACACGCCCAACATCAACCGCGACGAAGTGGAATCATGGAAATACATGAGCCTCAACGACTTGAAAGAAGACATCAATGCCCATCCCGAACAATACACCGAGTGGTTCAAGATTACTTTTGATGAGATGGTGGGACATGCGGAACTCTTAGGGATTTAAAACACGCTCACATCCACATTTTTTCATCGAAAATAATTAGTAAATATACTTACTATAAGTATTTTTACTACTTTTGCAGCGATTTAAAAATGTAAAACGATAAATTTCAAACTCTATGAAACGTATTTTTCGTACAATCATTGGAATGATGTTGCTATCCATTCCGTTGTGTGCCAGCGCACAAGACGCAAACAAGAAAGTGGACGATCTTCAAGGCAAGATTGACCGTATGCCCAAGATTTCGGGCTTCGTACAAGGCTTGTACCAAGCCAACCTGACTGAAGAAGGCGAATTGAAAGACAACACTTTCAGGATGCGCCGCGTGCGTATGTCGGTGGAAGGAAACCTCGCCAAGGGATTGACCTACAAGATCCAAGGCGACTTCAGCCGTAGCCCGATGCTCGTCGATGCTTTCCTGAAGTACAAGGTTTGCAACGAGTTTGCCATCCAAGTGGGCCAGTTCAAGACCCCGTTCTCCATCGAGAGTCCCATCAATCCCGTCAACCTCGAAATCTTCGACTACGGCGAAAGCGTACAAAAGCTTGTCGGCTACAGCGACGTTTGCGGCGTGGGTTCATTGGGCCGCGACCTCGGCATCATGGCCACGGGTAGCCTCTTCCCTGTTGAACTGCAAAACGGGCAGCAGTTCGGCCTCATCGACTACAGCATCGGCGTGTTCAATGGCAACGGAATCAACGTCATCGACAACAACAACAGAAAGGACATCGTGGGTCGGTTGGATTTTCACCCCTGGGTGAAAGCCTTGACACTCAGCGGTTCGTATTACCACGGAAACTACTACAAAGACGAGGATTTCAACGGTGTTCGTAACCGCTGGGCAGCTGGCTTGCAATACAACGACGGAAAGTTTTTGGTTCGCGCCGAATACTTAGAGGGCACAACTGGCTATCATGGTTTTGAAGGCGAAGATGCTCCGAACCAATTCAATAGTGCTGGTTACTACGCCGTGGCTGGCTACAACTTCCAATTTGGCAAAGAAGGCAAGGAACAGAAACTGATGCCCGTCTTGCGTTATGAGCATTTCGAGCAGCAAGTTGGCGTTTTTCAAATCCATACAGCTGATCACGTTGTTTATTTCCTTCCTAATGTTTCCGCTCCAACGAGTTATTACACCGTTGGTATCAACTATTGGCCGTTGAAGAACCTCAACTTCAAAGTGGATTATTCCTTTATTGATGGACTCAAAAAAGTCGAAGGTCAATACCAAAAGAACCATTCCCATCGCGTGGTCGGTATGGTCAATTATAAATTCTAAAAAGAAAACACTATGGCAAACAACAACATCTCCAACCTTTGGAAAAAAGAGGACTGGTTAGCCGTCTGGATTGGCTTCATCGTCATCGCGGTGGCTTGCGTCGCCGTCCTTACGGGTAGTTTTGACTTCTCCGCCGCCAAATTCGGCACCTGGCATTGGTGGGAAAACGTGGAAGCAAAGAAGTCCTTGTCCGCACAATTCAACGGTGAGTTTTGGGTCAAGCTGCTCCGCACCTTCTTGGTGACAGGCATCCTGTTCGGCATCGGCATCAAACTGCAAGGCGAGAAGATTGGCAAGTTCATCCCTGCCTTCGTCGTGCTGTTCCTCATCTGTGTCGTAGTCAGAATGATTAGTGCCGAATACACCCTCAAGATGTACCTCGAATGGGCTTTTTGGGCTTTGCTCATCGGCCTGTTGATTTCCAACACCGTCGGCACACCCGAATGGCTGAGACCCGCCATCCGCACGGAGTTCTACATCAAGACGGGCTTGGTCATCATGGGTTTCTCGGTGCTGTTCAGCAATATCGCCAAGTTCGGCCTTTACGGTCTCGGCATCGCGTGGATTGTCACCCCTATCGTCATCATCTTCATGTGGTGGCTCGGCACCAAAGTCCTGAAAATCGACAACAAGCCTTTGGTCATCACCTTGGCTTCGGCCACTTCGGTGTGCGGCACCAGCGCTGCCATCGCCACGGGTGCAGCTTCCAAAGCCAAGAAAGAAGACCTCTCGTTGGCCATCTCCATTTCCATCATTTTCACCATCCTGATGATGGTATTTGAACCTATGATTATCCGCGCCTGCGGCATGAACCAGATGATGGGCGGCGCCCTCATCGGCGGCACTGTGGACTCGACGGGTGCCGTGGTGCTGGCCGGTAGCGCCCTCGGCGAAGAAGCCGAGCAAGTCGCTTCCATGGTCAAGATGATCCAAAACATCCTCATCGGTTTCATCGCGTTCTTCGTGGCCATCTTCTTCGCTACCAAGGTTGACAAAGACCCGAACCAAAAGGTCGGAGCCGGCGAAATCTGGACCCGTTTCCCGAAGTTCATCATCGGTTTCTTTGTGGCTTCGTTGGTCGCTTCCTTCATCATCCTGCCTTTGACCAGCGGCGATGTCGTGAACAAAATCAACAAGGATGTCCTCGACCAATACAAGAACTGGGCTTTCGTGCTGGCCTTCACCAGCATCGGGTTGGACACCAACTTCAAGACCCTCTTCAAGCAGATGCAAGGCGGCAAGGTGCTCTGGCTCTACATCATCGGCCAGTTGTTCAACATCGCCCTCACGCTGTTTGCCGTGTGGTTCCTCCTCTCTGGAGCCATCTTTGAAGTCCCGAATCTGGATATGTTCAAATAATGGACAAAAACCACAAGATATTCAAAGTGATTACCATCGTCGTGGTGGTAATCACTTTGTTTTTGGCAGGCTGGATTATGGCCAACAAATTCGGCCTCGTCGAAGGCTACGACTTTGGCGCGGGGGCCTATTACTATGCCGACATCCCCACCGAGCAATACTCGGAAATCGTCAATGAAGACGCTTACCAGACCTCCGTCCCAAAATGGATTTTCTATGTCCTTTTCTTCGCTTGGGGCTACTTGATGTGGCGACTGTGGGTATGGGTGGAGAATCGCGGAAAAAAGCGATGATTTGATGCGCTTCTACTCCACCACCACCCTACTCACCTGCTGACTGGCAGCTGCATTGATGACCAAATTGTAAACGCCCTTACCTAATCCTTGCGTCGGGATGACAATGTCTTGCTCTGATGTGGTTTTCGTATAAACCAAACGTCCCGTCATGTCATACAACCTGACAGAAGCCTCGCCTGCATAGGAAAAATGCACATTGATTCTGTCTTTGGCAGGATTCGGGAAGATTTCAACAATTTGGTTTTCAACAATTTCTTCCACTTCCCAAGTGCCGCAAGCCGCGTTGATTTCTGCATCCAAATAGTTGAAACGGTTTTCCAACCATTTGTTGAGGTAATTGAGTTGGCCCTCATTCACGGTGAACGCTGGCCATGCCTCATGCTCGCGGTCGTAGGCACCGCTTTCCACCAATGCATTGTACTGATTCTGAACCAATTGCATGATATACTCCTTATTCAGAATGGTGTTGCGAAGGGTGTTGTAACGGGTTCGGGCGGAGGCCACAAAGCCGTTGTTGTTGCAGTCTTGAATCAAACGGTCGTAAAAACCGTTGGTCATCAGACCTTCCGAGTTGTTGGTTTGGTTGCCGTCGGTATCGAGCCCCCAAATGGCGTCCAAGTCCCACGGCGCATAGAAATAAGGTCCGGTTTTCTTGTAACGGGCCAAAAACAGGTTGCGCCCCATGTTGTCCATCGCCATTACCGCGTTGATAAACAAGTAGTAATCAATAGCATTGCCTTTGTCGAACTGGGCGGCATATTGTGCGTTGAACACATTGTCAGATGAGTTCATCACGAAGTTGGTGAAGCTGTAGAGATGGCTCCAGTTGTAGGAAGCCTCGGCCTCGTTGGGATACACCCACTCGTAGTTGTCCCAAGTGTCGAGCGTGTTGTCGTAGGCCGGCAGGCTCTCGAAAGTCGTGGCACCGGCACCATTGCCTTTATAGAGCAGACCGCGAAGCTCGCCGTTGTATTTCTTCAGTTCGAGCTGTTTGCGGTCCATGCGCTCGCTGAGTGCGTAAATGCCAACATACGATCCGTTGATGAACACGTCGGCGTATTCCATGCGCACGCCGCTGCGGGCTTCGGGTTCAAGATCCTGATAATAAAGCGGATGCATCTCCATCCAAAGTTGGTTGGCCACCTTGTCGCGAAGGCGGAGCGGTTGACTCCACATGGCCTCAAGGTTCCAGTCGTCGTCGCTGCGCAACCCGAGGAAGGTGGTGTCCATCATCGTCGTGCCGCTTGCGTTTTCCCAAAGCTCAACGCGATACGACTTCTTGTCGTACTGCTGCGATGAGGTACCACGAATCTTGAATCCGGCGTGCATGGTGATGACATGGCCGTTGGCATCGGCCACGCTGATGGTGCCGTGCACGGCGGGCGAATTGACAATTGGGCCGTCAGTGGTGATGGTGATGAGCGGCATTTCGCTGCGATAACAGGTGTAGGTTTTGCCCCTCACCTCCATCGTTTCCTTGTAAGGCTTCATGCCGTCGGACAGCTTGCCCGTTTGAACGATGAGCTTTTTCTCATGGTCGATGCCGTACATTTTCGACAAATCCTGCGCCGTCGCAAAAGCGGAAACAAGCACGGAAACAAGAATCAAACTAATCTTTTTCATATTTTCAAGTATTTGTATTTCAGTTATTTATAAGTCAATTCTAACGACATCAATAATGCCTTCTATGGCCTTGATTTTGGTTGTCAGTTGTTCAAGAGCTTCGGCATCAACGATTTGAAGCACGATTTTTCCTTCAAAGAAGCCTTCCTTGTCGGTGTTGAACACAATGTTTTTCATGTTCACCTGCAAGTCTTCGGAGATGACCTTGGTGATTTTGCCCAAAAGCCCCATCACGTCGCGGCCATAGATGCGGATGGTGGCTTGCGAGCCTTCGTTTTCCATGCCGCACCACTTCACGTTGATGATGCGGTAGCCATAGCGTTGCTGCATACTCTTGGCATTCGGGCAGTTGGTGCGGTGGATGCTGATGGTGCCGTCGCTCGTGACGAAGCCAAACACTTGGTCGCCAGGGATGGGATTGCAGCACTTGGCCAACTTGTAGGTTACGTTGTCGATGTCCTCGCCGATGGAAAGGCACTCTTCAGGCTCTGCGGAATTGTCCTTTTTCGACGAACTAATATGCTCTGGCACAGTCTTTTCCGTTTTCTCCGCGTTCTCGCCAAACTTCGCGGTCAGGAAACGCTTCACGTCAGCGATGTCGATTTTCTCGGTCGAGATTTGGTGGTAGAGTTGCAACGAGTTCTCCAATTTGAACTCTTTCACAAGCATTTCTACCACGGTTTCAGAGAACGGTAACTTCCAGTTTTTCAGCCTTCTCTGCAACATTCCCTTGCCCAACTCCGACTCTTTCAGCTCCTGTTCCTTGAGGTAGCGCCGAATCTTGTTCTTGGCCTTTTCCGTCACCACCACGTTGATCCAGTCGGCACGTGGCGACTGCCTCTTGCTCGTGATGATTTCCACCCTGTCGCCATTGCTCAGCTCGTGGCGGATGGGCACCATTTTTCCGTTCACGCGGGCGCCGTTGCAGGTTTCGCCCACGCGGGTGTGCACCTCGTAGGCAAAATCGAGCACCGTGGAGCCGACGGGCAACTGTTTCAGGTCACCTTCAGGCGTGAAAATGAAAATTTTATCGGATTTGTAGAGTTTCCTATACGAGTTCTCAAACGACACCAAACCTGGGTTTTCGAGCACCTCGCGCACGTTCAGCAGCCACTCCTCTGAGGTTTCCTTCTCACCTTTATATAAATAATGTGCGGCCTGTCCCGTTTCGGCGATGTCGTCCATGCGGGTGGTGCGGATTTGCACCTCGAACCACATTTTGTCGTCGTACTTCACTGTTGTGTGAAGCGACTCATAACCAGAGGCTTTCGGCTTCGTAATCCAGTCGCGGAGGCGTTCCGGCATAGGCTCGTAGAGGTTGGTGATGGCCGAATACACGCTCCAACAGCACTCTTGCTCGTCTTTCAGCGCGCAACGGATGATGACGCGCGCCGCCAACAGGTCATAGACTTCCTCGAAAGGCACGTTTTGCGCCCGCATCTTGGCGTAAATCGACGGGATTGACTTCAGGCGCCACTTCACCGAATAGGCGTATTTCAGCTTGCCGTTCTTCTTGGTGCGATCCAGCTCCGCGTTGATGCTCTCCGAAATGCGCGAGATGAAGTCGTCTGCCGTCTTTTTCCGGGCCTCGTGCGTGGCCTCGATCTTGGCCTCGATCTCGTGAAACATCGCTGGATTTTCGTACAGCATCAGCTTCTCTTCCAGCTCCGACTTCAGTTTATACAATCCTAGCCGATGGACAATGGGAATGTAGATATATTTGATTTCATGGAAGTATTTCGCGAGCCTTTCCGGAGCCACATCGTTCTGATTGCGAACATCATACACACGATGCACAATCTTCAGCAGCACCGCCCTCATGTCGTCGATGAGCGAGAGGAACATCACTTGGAAGTTGTCGGAATTGAAAGCCACTTTTTCGGTGTCCAACTTGGAAATCTCGCTGAAATCCTCCAAAACGATGGCCACCGTCCTACCAAATTCTTCACGCAATTCCTTGATACTCACGCCCATCTTGTAGTCAATGCCATGAAGGAAAGCCGCCGCCACGGAGATGTAGCCCAGCCCCACCTCCACCACGGCAATGCGCGCCATATCGATAAGGTGCAGCATATAGGCCTTGCCCGAAAGCAGATAGCGACCGTCGTATTTCTCCAAGCAATAGCGGTAGGCCTTGTCAATCAAGGCCAAATGTTCTGGCGCATTGACCGAAGGGCTGATGTCGGCCAGCATGGTTTCGTAGGCCCGCTGGATGGCCAATAATTCCAATGAGGTGTAGCTTGCCATCAGTCAGTGATCTTAACGGTGAGATGATAGCCGAGTAGGATATCGTAGTAGGGTTTCAGTTCCTCGAAGCTGCCGTGCATGACAGCGCATTTGCCCTTGTAGTGCGTTATCCAGGCACAAGTTTCGGCCTGTTCGCGCGTATGGTGACACACCTTCATCAGTATCTCGATGACAAACTCAAACGTATTCACGTCGTCGTTGATGAGCAGCAGACTCTTCTCATTTTCAACGAGTTCCTCCACCAAAGTGTCGGTATATTCTTGTTCTTTGTGCATGATTTCTCTTTCTAAAAACGGGTAAAAGTACACAATATTTTGGGAAATCGGCGACATTGCCATCAAAAAGTTTTCAGTTTGGCCAATAACCCACCTATCAGAACTAGAACTTTTATTGTCTATGGACAACAAAAATCCACTTTTCACCAGTTTTATTGTCTATGGACCACAAAAAAAATCAGTCAAAATCGTTTGGATTTGAGGGCTATTTCCCCGCTTTTCCGTACTTTTGCAAAGTCAAAACACAATAACTTATGTTATGGAAGACCTTTCGCACATAACTCTTTCCCAAGCAGTTGAAACTATCAAGACTGCCATTTTACAAAGTCAGGAACGCACAGCGAAGAATGTCAATTCTGATGTGCTCGCTTTGTATTATTCTGTGGGTGGGTTCATTTCTGAAAACTCTCGCAAACAAAAATGGGGAAGCGGTGCAATAAAAGCCATTAGTAATCAATTGCAGAAAGAATTGCCCGGATTGAGAGGCTTCGGTGAATCCAACATAAAAAACATGCGCCAATTCTATGAAGAATGGAGCAAATTCGTATTTCGCCAGCCGATGGCTGTCGAAATACAAGTAGCTGAAATTGTGCAAGATGAAATTCGCCAGCCGTCGGCTACCCAAATTGCATTGCCCATACTGCAAACAAGATTCCTTTCAACTGCCCTCGATGTGGGAACCGCGCACGATTTCTTGTCCATCAGCTTCACGCACCACATGGAAATCCTGAACAAAACGGCCACTTTAGAGGAACGATTATTCTATATCAGACAAACCGCAGCCTACAAGTGGGACAAATATCGTTTACGCGAACTCTTAAAACAAGACTTGTACCATCACCAATCGGCCATGCCCAATAATTTCTTGCAGACTTTGCCTAAACGGGTACAAGCACTAAAAGCCATCGAGATGTTCAAGGATGAATATTTTCTTGACTATGTCAATGTGGAAGAATTAGGGGTAAGGGATGAAGCGGATATTGATGAAAAAGTAGTGGAAAACGCCATCGTACAAAACGTGAAGAACTTCATCATGACTTTTGGCAAAGACTTCACTTTTGTAGGCAACCAATATCACTTGGAGAAATTCGGCGAGAACGAATTTATCGACCTTCTTTTCTATAATCGCGAGTTGGCGTGTTTAGTTGCTGTTGAATTGAAAAAAGGCAAGTTCAAGCCTGCTTATTTGGGTCAGCTGCAATCATACTTGCAAATACTTGATACTGACATACGCAAAAAGAATGAAAACCCTTCAATAGGTATTATTCTGTGCCGCGAAATGAATAAAGCGTATGTTGAATTTGTGATACAAAAATATGATACGCCTATGGGCGTAGCCACCTACAAAACCTCTGACGACATGCCCGAAAACCTCCGCAAGGCCCTGCCCGATATTGAGGACCTGAAAAGACTGCTGTCTGACGACATAAACTGACCGAAAATGCCTACCCGCTTCATAAAAAATATCATTTTCCTGTTGTTTCTCAACCTGTTGGTGAAGCCGTTCTGGATTCTCGGCATCGACCGCGAGGTGCAAAACCTGCTCGGCGACGCCTCCTACGGCACCTATCAGGCCATCTTCAACTTCTCCTACCTATTTTATATATTGCTCGACCTCGGAATCACCAATTTCAACAGTCGCGCCGTCGCGCAAGACCCCAAAAACCTCTCCAAACACTTCGGCGGACTCACCGAAATCAAGTTGCTGCTGGGACTGCTTTATGCCGCCGTCATCTTCGTCGTGGGCTACTTCGTCGGCTACAACGAAGGCCTGAAACACAAGCTGTTGTTCTGGTGCGGCTTGAACCAAATCCTGCTGTCGTTCATCTTATATTTAAGGTCGAACATACAAGGCTTGCTTTTGTTCAAGCAAGACAGCATTTTGAGCGTTTTCGACCGCGTTTTGGCCATCGTC
>CADAVB010000018.1 GCA_902791165.1 uncultured Bacteroidia bacterium | reverse complement strand
TGGGCCGACCCCAAGGCCGCCGAAGCCACCATGAAAAAGGTGCGCGAGGTGAAAGGCTGGCTCAACGGCTACAAAGAAGCCGAAAATGCCACCAACGACCTCGCCGTGCTCTTCGATTTCGCCAAGGAAGGCGAAGCCACCGAAGAAGAAGTGGATGAGCAATACAATACCGCCATCCAAATTATTGAGAATCTGGAGTTTAAAAATATGCTCCGCGAGGAAGCCGACCCGATGAGCGCCGTGCTGAAAATCAACGCGGGCGCGGGCGGCACCGAGGCCCAAGACTGGGCGCAGATGCTCATGCGCATGTATATGCGCTACGCCGAAAACCACAAATACAAACTCACCATCTCGAACCTTCTGGAGGCCGACGACGCCGGCATCAAGCAGGTGACGATGAAGCTCGAAGGCGAGTATGCCTACGGCTACCTGAAAGGCGAGAACGGCGTGCATCGCTTGGTGCGCGTCAGCCCCTACAACGCCCAAGGCAAGCGCATGACCTCGTTTGCTTCGGTGTTCGTCACGCCTTTGATTGACGACACGGTTGAAATCGTCGTCGAGCAGTCGCGGCTGTCGTGGGACACCTTCCGCAGCGGCGGCGCGGGCGGACAGAACGTGAACAAGGTAGAATCGGGCGTGAGGTTGCGCTACCAATACAAAGACCCATACACGGGTGAGGAAGAGGAAATCCTCATCGAAAACACCGAAACCCGCGACCAGCCCAAGAACAAGGAGAACGCCTTGCGCTTGCTGAAGTCGCAACTCTACGACCGCGAGATGCGCCACCGCATGGAGGAGCAGAACAAAATCGAAGCGGGCAAGATGAAGATTGAATGGGGCAGCCAAATCCGCTCTTACGTCTTCGACGACCGCCGCGTGAAAGACCATCGCACCAACTACCAGACCTCTGACGTTCAAGGCGTTATGGACGGCAATATCGACGAATTCCTGAAGGCTTGGCTGATGGAGTTTGGCGGCAAAAAAGAATAAAACCATGACAACGTTCTTCATCGCTTTGGCTGTCCTCGTGCTCGGCTATGTCGTTTACGGAAAGTTCGTCGAAAAGGTCTTCGGCATCGACCCGCAGCGCGCCACGCCTGCCACCACCATGGCCGATGGTGTGGACTATGTTCCAATGAAGCCTTGGCGCATCTTCCTGATTCAGTTTCTGAACATCGCGGGCGTGGGTCCCATCATCGGAGCCATCATGGGCGCGCAGTTCGGCACGGCATCCTTCCTGTGGATTGTGCTCGGCAGCATCTTCGCTGGTGCCGTCCACGACTACCTCTCGGGCATGATTTCTTTGCGCGACAAAGGCGCGAGCCTCCCCGAAATCCACGGCACTTACCTCGGCAAAGGCGCCAAGCAAATCATGCGCGGCTTCACCGTTTTATTAATGGTGCTGGTCGGTGTGGTGTTCGTCAATACGCCCGCCACCCTGCTCAACGCGAACTTCACCCAAGGCTGGAATCCGTATATCTGGATTGGAATAATTTTGGCTTACTACTTGATTGCCACATTATTACCAATCGATAAAGTCATCGGAAAAATCTATCCCATCTTTGGCATTTTGCTTCTCGGCATGGCTGTGGCCATCTTCATCGCTTTCCTCATCTACGCACAATCCCATCTTCCCGATGATGTTTATCTCGATTGCCTGCGGTGCCATTTCGGGATTCCATGCCACGCAGTCGCCACTGATGGCGCGTTGCATGGTGAACGAGAAACAAGGCCGCCCGATTTTCTACGGCGCGATGATTACGGAAGGCATCGTTGCCCTGATCTGGGCCGCTGCCGCTGCCTATTTCTTCGGTCCCGACAGCGCGGTTGATGTTTCGGGAAAAAGTGGTGCCGCCATCGTGGGCGTCATTGCCAACACTTGGTTTACGCCTATTATCGCCACCATCACCATCTTGGGGGTCATCTCGGCGGCAGTCACCTCGGGCGACACGGCCTTGCGCTCGGCGCGACTCATCATCGCCGACTTTATGAATTTCGACCAAAAGCCCATAAAGAACCGTTTGCTCATCGCTATCCCGATGTTTGCCGTCACCGCACTCATCTTGGTTTACAGCCTCGCCCGTCCGGAAGGGTTCGACATGATTTGGCGCTATTTCGCATGGGGAAACCAACTCCTGGCCACGGTAACACTTTGGTCCATAACGGTTTATCTCGCTAAAAACAAAGAAAAACAATGGTATTTCATCACCCTCTTCCCTGCCCTTTTCATGACGATGGTGACGGGCTGCTTCCTTTTCGTGGCCGAAAAAGAAGGCTTGGGAACGGTTTTGCCGAAGCCCGTCGGCTATGGCATCGGGGCGACGATTACGATGGTATGCCTGATTTTGTTTTGGCGTTGGAGAAAAAAACTTACTTTTGCACAAAATCCCAAACGATGAAAAAGACACTCATAACACTTTTGAGTTGCTTGTTGATAAGCAGCGCCTTTGGCGGCAACCTTCTTACGGAGACTTTTGAATACGGCAACCACGATCTGGAAAAGCCTATTGGCTGGACTTGCGACGACAACTCGTGGTTGTGCGGATATTTGGAGAAGGACCACAACCGTGTACCTCATAGCGGCAATTGGTACGCCTTCACCGATGCCGACGAAGCCTGGATGTTTATGCCTGTCTATCTAATTTCGGGCATCAGATACCATTTTTCCTGTTGGGCCATCACTGACGGACAGTTTGACTTGTCGTTTTGGGCCGGTTCGGCGCCCGACCCCGAGCACATGGAAACCCTACTTTTAGAGGGCTCCGTTGAAGGCGGCAACTACGAACGCTTTACGTCTTATCTGGAAACCATCCCCGAAAATAGCGACATTATTGGTGTGCGTGCCGTAAAGCATAACGGAACCTTCCTCACTATCGACGACATTGACATCGACATGGTGGTGCAATACGATTTTCAAGCGCGTGAAATTTCGCGCGATACGGTAATGATTCCTGGCACTCAAGCCACTTTCTATTATTGGGTACAAAACACAGGCTACGATCCCTTGGACATCTATATGCACGCTTCTAACGAGTACTTCACCAACGTACAATACGATGTCAACGGTAGCAACAGCAACGTATTCCCCATTGAGCCAAACGAAACCGTAGTGGTTTCAGCTACGGCTACACTCAAGCCCGAGATTGAACCAGGTTCCGTGACATGGCTCGACATTCATCTCACCATCCCTTGCGGCTGCAATACGGCTTTGGTCACCTTTTGGGTAACGCCTGTCAGCAGCATCGATGCCGTTTCCGAAAACGAGGTGCCTTTGGGCGTGTTTCCTAATCCCGCCAAAGACTTTGTGACCATCGAAGCGGAAGGGCTGACTGAAGTGTCGCTGATTGACGCCACAGGAAAAACCCTCAGCAGTCATGCCGCCGAGGGTAATTCCATTCGATTGGATATCAGAGATTTGAAACCTGGAATCTATTTCATCTCCGCCAAAACCCGCTCCACTTCCGCTTTCGTGAAGCCGATCTTGAAGATGTGAGCCGGCTGGAGGCGACAGACCTCATGCTCGGCCATGAAACGCTTCTCGCCGCCCCCCGTGATGTTGAGCATCACCACGTCGTTGGCTTTCACCGTCCCTTTTTCCACCGCTTGCTGCAATGAAGCCGTGGCCACGGCGGCGGCATGATAGATGTCGATGCCTTCGGTCTCCTCAAACAAATTTTTCGCGGCTTCTGCCTCTGCATTGCTGACGGCAAGTATGTCGCCTCGAGTGTCTTTCAGCGCGTCGAAAAGCCCTCCCGCGAGGCCGTAAGGCGGCTTACGGTTGCTGAGCACAGGAGCGCAAATTTCAGCAGCGTCTTTGCGGGCTTGGTCGGGGTCGTAAGGCAAGAGGGCGCGCGAGTCGGCCCTCCAAGCGTCGTACATCGGGACGAATGGCTTGTTCTGCGACACCATCAAGCGGGCTTTGTGGCTACCGAAGCGACCGTCGCCGATGAAGCGCAGG
Source organism: uncultured Bacteroidia bacterium (assembly GCA_902791165.1). Lineage (GTDB taxonomy): Bacteria > Bacteroidota > Bacteroidia > Bacteroidales > F082 > Limimorpha. The sequence continues at coordinate 49,169 of CADAVB010000018.1, read as the reverse complement.
TTGGCTTCCCATGCGGCAATAGCGCCGGTGCCGCTGCCCACGGCTTGGAAATAGAAATCGGGGGTGCGACCTATAAAAGTCGTGGCCGACAGCATAGTGGTACCCATGCCGTCGCGGCGGGCGATGTTCTTCGCGCCACCTTCAGCCAAATAGCCATCCAGTTCACAAACCACATTCGACAGGTTGATGGCATCGAAATAGTCGCTGCCGCACTCGGTGGTGATGAGTTTCACGCAAGGGTTCAGCGGCTTGTCGAACCAAAGCGCGCCGATGTTGTCTTGTGGCACACACAACAGCAGCTTGATGCCGTTGTCGGAGCAAACCTTGGCGAAAGCGCGGGCCGTGTTGCCCGCCGAGGCCACCACAAGCACCTTGTCCTTCTGCTCATCGCCCAAGCGGGCGCACACCGAAAAAGCCTCCATCTCCTTGAACGAGCATGTCGTCATGCGGGCGTTACGCTCGGGCCACCAGCCGTTGAATGTAATGTATAGATTATTCAATCCCAATCGCTTAGCAAGACCTTCGCTTTTGTAGGTCACTGGCTCCGTAGGATGGCACAACAGGGTCTTGATAGGCAGCCAGTCGGCATAGCGGTAAAGTCCCAAATCTCTGTTTTCCTGAACATTAAGTTGTTTCTTCTCATAAATCGGGCGCACCATGCTGGGCTCACCACATTGCGGGTCGTCCAAAGTCCAACCCTCGTCGTCGAACTCACGGCCTGTGGCCACGGTCAGCAAGCGATATTTTGTCGGTAAAAATTCCATATTTCGTGATTATTGCGGTTCTGCGGCGCAAAAATAGCAAAAAGTAAAGTATATGATTGTAAATATGTTTACCATTTTTTGCATTATTATTGCTTTTTCGTGTTGTGCGTATCCAAATAATGTGTATTTTTGACCGCTTTTTTTCGCAACAAACAACAATAATAAAATAATCTACCAAAATGAAGCACTGCACTTTATTCATTCTCGCTTTGCTTTGCAGCATTGCAACACTACACGCCCGTCCTATTGATAAGGCGACAGCCCAGAGAGTTGGTCAAAAATTTGTGGAAGCCCACATGGAGGTTTCCGAGAGGTCCAACGAGTTACAATTGGTTTACACAGGCCTTTCCGACCGCAGCGAGGCGGTTTTCTACGTCTTTAATTCAGGCGAGGAAGGCTTTGTCATCGTTTCGGCCGACGACCGTTTCCGTCCCATCGTGGGTTATTCCACCGAGGGCGCTTTTGAAACGGAGAATATGTCGCCCGAATTGCAGTATTATTTAGGCAAAATCATCGAGGCTCGCACCAGCCGCCATGCCGTCATCTTCGACGACACGCCAGAGGAATGGGCTTCTGTGATGCGAGACGGGAAACTGCCTTCGCGCAATGGTGGAAAAGCAGCCAAGCATATCTGCTCCACCCTATGGAACCAAGACTCGCCCTATAACCTTTACGCCCCCGAAGCGGGTAGTGGTCCTGGCGGACGCTGCTATGCAGGTTGTGTGGCTACCGCCATGAGCCAGGTGATGCGTCACTGGGCCAAGCCATTACAAGGCAAAGGCACCCACTCCTACTATTGCTACGGCTACGGCAGACTGACGGCCAATTACGGCGAAACCACCTACGATTGGGACAATATGCCTAACCGAATCACCAGTTCTTCGCCACAAGAGGAAATCGAGGCTATCGCCTTACTGATGTACCATTGCGGCGTGGGCGTCGATATGATGTTCTCCCCCAACGGTAGCGGTGCCTACTCTTTCGATGTTCCCGATGCCATCAACAGCTACTTCTCTTATTCCGACCAATCTTATTACGACAGTCGCGACCATTACACCCTCGTCGAATGGCAAAACAAGCTGAAGGCTTCGTTTGACATCAACTGGCCCTTGTATTACTCAGGCTATAGCGAGAGCGGTGGACACGCTTTCGTTTGCGACGGCTACGACGACCACAACCTCTTCCATTTCAACTGGGGCTGGGGCGGCAGCAGCGACGGTTGGTTCGTTATCGACGAAATCGACTACGCAACGGGAGCTGGCGCCGTGTTCAACTTCGTACCCACCGAGGTTTATCTCCACATGGCCTTCGCACCCGACAACCTAACCGTCGTGTCGCATGGCGACAACGATTTTTCGGCCACCCTCACTTGGGATAACCCCACTTTCAACGTCCACGGAGAGGCCTTCACCTCATTGGATCAAATAGTGGTTACGCGCAACGGGAAAATCATTTACACCGAAGACAACCCCATTCCAGGGGCTTCCATGAGTTTCACCGACCACTATATGCCTGCTGCCGTCACCTACGCGGTGTATGCAGTCAAGGAAAACGCCAAAGGTCTTGAGGCCGTCGAAGAAAATGTCATCCTTGGCCCTCAATGCACCTGGACTATCGAAACCGGATCAGAAAACGCCCAAGGCTGGACCAACGGATACCTTTCGTTGCGCAATGCCGAAGGACTCGAAATTGCTCAAGTAACCCCGCGCTCGACCTCAGCCCAGTATCCCGTCGTCATGCCCAAGGGTAATGTCTATGTCCATTGGAACCGAATCAACCAATCAGGCGAAAACGTGAGCTTCAAACTCATTGACCCCGAGGGTAACGAAAAGCTGGTCTTCCAGAGCGAATCGACCAACCTTCCAAACGGATTGCTTTACATCGCCAACAACAGTTGCGGCAATCAAGGCCAGCACAAGTCGCCCAAAAACCTGACTGCCGTCCGTAGCGGCAACGCCATGGAGCTGAACTGGGAAGCCATCGAATCGGAAGCCATCACATATTTGGTTTATCGCGACAGAATCCTCGTTGGCATCACCAATGAAACAAACTACTCCGACGGCAACCTCGACGACAAATACCACAATTATTATGTAACTGCATTGATGGAACACGGCGAGAGCGACCCGTCGAACCTTTGCGACACCAATCTTGACACCGAATGTGAAACCCCGACGAACATGCGCTATGAAATTGTCAGCGCCGCCAAAGTGAAAATCCTTTGGGACGCCCCACAAGCCGGAGGCGTTACAGGCTACAAGTTGTATCGTCGCACCAAAGGCGAAGACTTCAAGTGCATCAAACTGCTCACCTCCACCTCACATACCGACAACCTCAACAGCCAACCCGCCGGACAATACGAATACACCGTGACGGCCTATTTCAACTCCAACCACTGCGAATCGGCTTATGCCACCACCTTTGACAACCCCGAGCTGAATGTGGTTGTGGTGAACAAAACCACCATTCCGACCGGCCTCACCGCCGTCGAAGAGGGGCAAAACATTGACCTGAAATGGGTACCCGCCATGCTCGCCGAAACCTACGACATCTACCGCAACGATAGCTTGATTGCCACCGGCGTTGTTGAGCCCCAATTCACCGACTCGATTATCGTCGAAACAAAAGACATCCTCTGCTACACCGTAGTAGGCAGAAACGCCTTCTTGGAATCGAATCCCTCCAACGAAGCCTACGTGCGTCTATCCCAACCCCACCTCTGGTGCCGTCGTCATCGAAGCCGAAGACCTTAACCATGTCAGTGTTTACAACATGATGGGACAACAGATTCTAATCCATCCCGCCAACAACGGACATGCTACCATCGACCTTTCGTCGTTCCCCGACGGCAGCTATATCATCCAAGCCACGACACCCATGGGCGTTGCAACCAAAAAGATTGTTAAAATTCAGTAAATCAATTCAATATGAACAAACTAATAAAATGGTCAGCCCTCGCGCTGCTGTTCGCAACAGGTTCGGCTCTTTTTGCCCAAGAAAAGGAAGAGGAAAAAACTATCTACGAATTTACGGAAACCGTGAATGTGAAGCACACGCCTGTCGATAACCAAGGCAGCTCGGGCACTTGCTGGTGCTTTGCCGGAACGGGCTTCATCGAGGCCGAAATCCTGCGTATGTACGGCAAGGAATTAAACCTCTCGGAAATGTATCTCGTGCGCCACGCTTGGGAGGAAAAAGTGGTGAAATACGTGAAGATGCACGGCTGCAACACCCTCAGCCAAGGCGGCGAGGTGATTGACGCGCTGCTCATGCTCGACCGCTACGGCATGATGCCCGACGACGAATACACTGGCAAGGTAATCGGCGAAACCAAACACATGCACGGCGAGATGAACGAAGTCATCACCAACTTCGCGAAATCGGTTACCAAACGCAGCAACGGCAAGCTTACGCCCACATGGCAAAAGGCCATGCCCGGCATCCTCGATGCTTACCTCGGCGAAGTGCCTGAAAACTTCACCTTCGAGGGCAAGAAACACACGCCCAAGAGCTTTGCCAACGCCTACAAGCTGAACCTCGACGACTACATCGAAATCGCCTCCTTCACCGACCAACCCTTGAACAAACCCTTCATGGTGGAAATCCCCGACAACTGGACCTGGACTCCCGCCTACAACCTCGAGTTCGACAAGCTGTTTGAGGCCTTGGACCATGCCTTGGAGCAAGGCTACACCGTAGGTTGGGCGCAAGACGTGAGCGACAAGGGTTTCTCGCGCAAACTCGGCGTGGCCATCGTCGCCGAAGACTTTGAAGACCCGAAACTTTGGGAAGAAGTCGTGCCCGAAAAGACCATCACCGCCGAAGACCACCAGAAGGCTTACGACAACTGGGAAACCACCGACGACCACTCCATGCTCATCGTGGGCATCGCCAAGGACCAGAATGGCACCAAGTATTATAAGGTGAAAAACTCGTGGGGCGATGCCGGTCCGTACAAAGGCTATTGGTACTGTTCCGAATCGTTCGTCAAACTGCACACCGTGTTCTTCACTTTGCACAAAGACGCCCTCCCGAAAGCCATCCGCAAAAACCTTGGCCTCTAAACCCTTAATCTTGAAATCAGAAATCTTGAAATTACAAATCTAAATAACAACACCATGAAATTCAAACACTTACTCACCACAACCGCTTTGATGCTCAGCGTCAGCGTCGTTGCACAGCCAGAGGCTAAAAAAGACGAAGCCAAGGAAGAAAAAGGCTTCAAATTCGAAACCATCAAGGAATTGCCCGTCACTTCGGTGAAAAACCAAAACCAAGCTGGCACCTGCTGGTGCTACAGCTCATTGGCCTTCTTTGAGGCCGAACTGCTCCGCATGGGCAAGCCCGAGTATGACTTCTCGGAAATGTTCATCGTTTACAAGACCTACATCGACCGCGCTGAGGCTGCCATCCGCACCCACGGCGACGTGTCGTTCTCGCAAGGCGGCTCGTTTGGCGACGTGCTTTACGCCATCAAGAACTACGGCCTCGTGCCCGACGAGCTGATGCCCGCCGGCGCCATGCACGGCGACTCGCTGTCGAACTTCAACGAACTCACTGCCATCACCGACCCCTTCGTGGCTGGTATCGTCAAGAGCCGCAAAATCCAGATGGATGCCGACGGCAACCCGCTGTGGAAGAAAGGCTTGGCCGGCATTTACGATGCCTACCTCGGCGTTCCCCCGACCGAGTTCACCTACAAAGGCAAGAAATACACGCCTATGAGTTTCGCCGAATCCACAGGCCTCAACATGAACGACTACGTCAACATCACCTCTTTCACGCACCATCCTTTCTATGAAGAGTTCGTCATCGAGGTGCAAGACAATTGGCGCTGGGGCCGCGCTTGGAACCTTCCCATCGACGAGATGATGCAGGTGATGGACAACGCCATTGAAAAAGGCTACCCGATTGCTTGGGGCAGCGATGTGAGCGAAAGCGGCTGGTTGCGCGGCGACATGTCGGGCGTGGCTGTCCTCCCCGACCTCACCGCCAAAGGCCAAGACCTGCAAGGCAGCGACATGGCCCGTTGGATGGGCATGAGCGCCGCCGACCGCAAGAAGGAAGCCCAAAACGGTCCCACCCCGCAGAAATGGGTCACGCAGAAAGAGCGCCAAATCGCCTATGACAACTATGAAACCGGCGACGACCACGGTATGCTCATCTACGGCACCGCCAAAGACCAAATCGGCAATGAGTACTTCATTGTGAAGAACAGCTGGGGCGAAGCCGGCAACTACAAGGGCATTTGGTACGTCAGCAAGGCCTTCGTGCGCTACAAGACCATGAACATCGTGGTTCACAAGGACGCGCTGCCGAAAGACATCGCCAAGAAACTGGGAATCAAGTAATTATTAGTTTTTAAGAACAAAAAAAGGGAGAGCTTTTCTGTAAGGCTTTCCCTTTTTTACTATGGCTTATGGCCTATGACTATGGCCGCTTCAACCGAAGTGCAAGATTCACGCCTTGGGGTGAAACGGCCATAGGCTATAGTCAGAGGCCATAGTCATTTTCTTATCTGCTCAAACCCCTTGCCGTAGGTTCCCATCACCGTGTTCATGGTCATAAAGGCCTTTGGGTCTTCCTCTTTCACGATGCGCAGAATCTGCTGCGACTCGCGCTTGTGCGTCACAACCATGAGGATGTCGCCTTCGTGTTTCGTGTACCAACCCGTTCCTTTGATGAGCGTCACGCCTCGGTTGGTCTCCTTCGCAATGCGCTCAGCTACTTCGTTAGGCTTGGAGGAAAAGATGAACGCCTGCACGGTCTGCTTGTTGCCCGTCAGCACAAGGTCGATGCAATAGCTGCACACGCCCATCACCACAAAGCCGTAGATGATGGCCTGTATCTTGTCGTTCTCGATGACGAAATAGGAGCACGAGATGATGACGATGTCCAACAGCAGGATGACGCGGCCTTGTGAGATGTTGCGGTACTTGCAAACCATCATCGCGACGATGTCGGTGCCGCCCGTGCTGCCGCCTTGGGTGAACGCCACGCCGATGGCCAAGCCCGCCAAACCGCCGCCCAGGATGGCCGCCAAGATTTTCTCCTCAACAAAAGGCTTGATTTCGCCCGCCATCATCGGGTCGGTGATGAAGTGCTGGAGCAGCGACATGAACACCGAGACCACCACGATGGAATACCCCGTCTTGACACCGAACGACGGCCCCAAGACCTTCAGCGAAATGAGCACCAGGATGGCATTGATGACGAACACGGAGATACCCGTTGAGATGCCCGTGGCATAGAAGATGAGCGTGGCGATACCGCTGACGCCGCCGCCCAAGACATGGTTGGGGATGAGGAAGGCCGTCCAGCCGAAAGCCATCACCAGCAACGCAACGGTGATGATGAGATAGCGCTTCACCTCAGCCAGGACTTGTTTTTTGGAGGTTTTCATAAGGCAAATGATTTGATGGGGCAAAAGTAGAAATAATATGAACATGAAGAATAAAAAGTGTTGCATAGTTATGTTAGTTTCATTATTTTTGCAGCATAATTCAAAACATAAATGAAAGGATGGTTAATGCCATAAATCAATTATTTATAGTATTTTTGCACCGTCAAACCCAAACATTGTGATTATGAATAAAGTAGATTTCCCTTCCATCACGACAGTTGTACAGGCAGAACCATGGGGAAAAGGTCATGTAGCGCGCATCACATCTTTTCGTCCCGTGACCAACACTCCTAAACAACACCGTATTATTGAAGCAAGTGTTTTGCCAAAATGAGCATTTTATCCAAAAACTACGGTCAACGCCAAGACGCAATCATAACCGATTGCTATGTTGTTATGCCAGAAGGCGTAACAGATAACGAAGGTAATCGTCGCTTTTGCAAAATCGAGAATGCTGCTTGGGACACAGGTGCTACAAATACCATTATTTCGCCCGAAATCGTAAAAGTGTTGGGGCTTGTTCCAAGTGGTAAATGTGCTGTGTCAGCATACGGCGGAGTATTGGAAGCCAATACTTACACCATCGATTTGTGTTTTGAAAACGGATATAAGATTGCCAATCTACAAGTTATGAGTGGTGACGACGACAATGATTTTGATTACGATGTGCTTATCGGAATGGATGTCATAACTCAAGGGGATTTTTGCATCTCCACTGTAAATGAGCAAACTATCTTTTCATTCCGAATGCCAGCCAAAGGAATACAATTATGACCCAAGCACAGGCCGTTATAGAAACAATTGAAGCATTAGGTGGTATTGCTACACTTAACCAAATCAATCAGAACATATTCAAAATCAAGGATTGTGTTTGGAGGACAAAAACACCATTTGCGAGTATTCGACGTATAGTCCAATTAACTGATGGCATTTATAAAATCAAGCCTGGATTATATGCACTGGAAACCCATCGCAAACGGCTTGAAATGGAAGGCATTATCGTTCAAACAGAAAAGAATAAGGATAGTGATGAAGTAAAAACTTTCAACCATGCTTATTACCAAGGTTTGTTGCTTGAAATCGGGAAAATGCGTCATCTTTCGACCTTTGTTCCTGACCAGGATAAAAACAAAAAGTTCTTGCAAACTCCATTGGGTGATTTGCGTACTTTGGATGCAATTCCACAATACACGTACCCTTCCATTGTCAAACGGAGTTCTACAATTGATGTCATTTGGTTCAATGACCATCAGTTACCCCATTCTTTCTTTGAAATAGAACATTCAACTGATATTCAGAATTCCCTACTGAAGTTTAATGATCTACAAGATTTTTATGTTCGTATGATCATCGTTGCAGACGAAAAAAGACATCAAGAGTATTTGAACAAGTTATCGTATGTTTCATTTGATGAACTTCGCAAGAATAAGCGTGTGGCATTTTTGAGTTACGAATCGCTTGACAAGCAATATGAGCAGGAATTATTGAAACAAAAATTTGACTTTATCGTATAGATTGAGCATTAGTAATGAATAAAAGAAATAGGATGAATGATAAATTATAGATAAACAAACATATAAAAATCAAGCGTTTGCTATTTGTTCTATTCGCATTGAAACCTAGGAAATTTCAAGAATAGTAAAAAAAAGAACAAATCATTATGCAACCCAACTGCGGGTAAGATTTGTCTTTTACTTGGTTTTCCTAGGACCACAATGCGAGCAAATTGTTGCCCGCAGTTTTTGTGTGTCCTATGGAAGACAAAATAGTAACTGGTAGCAAACATAAAAACAAACGCTACAATGAGTTACAATGAATTTGAGCCTCATAGGGCATACTATCAAGACAAGAGAAAAACCATTCCCCAATCTTTTACTCTCTTGCACGGTGATTGCAGAAAACTATTGCATAAAATCCCTGAAAACACTTGCAATGCCATATTTGCTGACCCTCCTTACTTTCTTAGCAATGGAGGCTTTAGTCTCAAAAGCGGAAAAGTAGTCTGCGTCGATAAAGGCGATTGGGATAAAGGTGGCACACCTGAATACATCTACAATTTCAACAAACAATGGCTTTCGGCTTGCAGGGACAAACTAACCGATGACGGAACCATTTGGATTAGTGGAACCTACCACAACATTTTTTCAGTTGCCAATTGTTTGACCGAATTGGGTTACAAAATCCTGAATGTCATTACTTGGCAAAAATCCGACCCGCCGCCGAATTTGAGTTGTCGCTATTTCAATTTCTCCACAGAATACATCATTTGGGCAAGAAAGCATGAAAAGAAGCCTCATAAGTTCAATTACGAGGTGATGAAACGCTTGAACGGCGATAAGCAAATGACCGATGTTTGGAAAATTCCAGCAGTCGGAAAATGGGAAAAGACCTGCGGCAAGCACCCAACACAAAAACCTTTACGGTTACTTTACCGCATTATTCTTGCAAGCACCAATGAGGGCGATACAATCCTTGACCCCTTCGCTGGAAGTTGTACAACTGGAATTGCGGCCAATCTATTGGGACGCAACTTTATAGGCATAGACCAAGAACAAGAATATTTGAATTTGGGCATTCGCCGTCGTGAAGAAATTGACAACCCAGAAAAAGCACAAAGCTTGCTCAAAAAAATGAGTGAAAACCCAGAAGAAGTAACCGTTCTTGTCATCCATGCGAAGAAAGAAACCCGACAATTAATGATCGAAAAAGGCATTTGTTATTTGCGTGCTGGAAATGTCAAAGGTTCCGTTCGCATTATGCCAGGATTTGATCGTATGAAATATGTTTTGTTGCACACTAACGGTGAAGATTGTCAATTGTTTAGGCTACAAAAAGGGAAAGAAGGCACCTATCAGATTTGGACGAAAGAAACGCTTGAAGAAAACGGATTTCATCCTGACAAAGCAGATTATTACGTTGTTCTACAATTCGATAACAAACCATTGGGATTTGAAGAAACCCCTCAATTAAAGCAACGAAAGAATACTTATCGCGTCAAGATTTGCCAATTGTCCGAATTTGTTGGTTTGAGATAGACTATGCTTTTTGTGTTTTTGTTCATCTCATCAACTATTTCTGTCTATTACCTAAGAAATAGAACCTTCAGACCTATTTTGCTGACATCAGCAAAACGATGCAGATGTAGGAAATACATGGCACGGCATCACATATTTATTCCTTTTCCCTATTTTTGTGTCACCCCATGTCACAAAACAGCACACTCATTCGTCTTGTGATTGTAAAAGTTCCCAAGATGGACCCCGAATTTGAAAAGACATATCGCGACCACTACCCGAAACTGTCGAGGATTGCGGCCAAGTTGCTGCAAGACCCGGAGGGCGCAAAGGATGTCGTGCAAGACGTGTTCACGGCGTATTACTTCGCCATGAACAACGAGAAAGCCATTCGCGACACGAAAAGCTGGCTCGTCAGGTGTACCATCAACAAAGCCATCGACTACAAACGGAAAACGGCAAGGACCGTCGCGATGGAAAGCCCACTGCCCGAAACTGACGAGCGTCAGCATGACGAGGCTTCCGACATCCTCAACGCGATAGCGCATCTCAACGAGAAAGAACAAACGCTCATCGTGCTTTACAGCGAGGGCTACTCCTACAAAGAAATCGCGGAAATGACGGGGCGCAACTTCCCTTCCATCGGGAAAACCTTGTCAAGAATCTTGGATAAAATCAAAAAACACGTGCTATGAAACATCTGAATGACACAACGATACAAAGCTATATCGACAACGAACTGCCGGAAAACGAAAGAAAAAAGGTGGAAATGCACTTAGATGAATGCCCATCGTGCAGGCAGAAAGTGGAATCGCGACGCGCGCTATCCGACAAAGTGAAAAGTTCATTGGAAATTTTGGCTCCTGACAAGGTCAAAGTGCCGGAATTCAGCTTCGGAAACCCAGCAAGCCCTCAAGTGAACGTCACACGTATTGCCATTATCTCCTCCTTGTCCACGGCCTGCGCCATCGCCCTTATCATGCTGGTTGTCAATCTGATGTCGAAACCCAAGCCGGCCAACCGCATTATCGACTTTTACACCATCGAAGACTACGATGCCAACAAGCCTTATGCCGAGCAAGAGTTCGCCGAGTTCAAGATGCGTACACAAACAGAAATAACGAATATTAACCTCTAAATCCCAAAACGATGAAAAAATTGATCTTGGTTTTCATTTTAGCCATTGCGGCTTGCCATCAAATTGATGCACAAGTGATTAAACTTGTCCCCGACGAAACCTACGGAGCGGGAAACAACTGGGACAAAATCTTTGACACCTATTACGACACCGTAATGGACCGCTCCTACGGATTGCGAAAACAACTCGTCATTTTCGACGACGGCAAAGCCATCGTCAGCCACGCCACAAGAAACAGGTATTCCCTGTTCGACGCAAACGGCAAGTTCCTGAAAGACATCACCTTGTACTTTGCCGAAAAAGGCAAGAAGCCGCGCAACCACCAGCCCGTGGAAGGTAAATTGGGCGACTTGTATTTCACTAAGGCCAACAACATGGGCGACATTTACCTGTTCAACGACAAAGGATTGATTGTCAAGGAACTGAAAATCAAATACCAAGCATTGGAAATGTTAGCATTGGACGACCACCACATTGCTATCTACGGAGGCACGTCGTGGGCTGATAGATACAGACATTTTGTATCCATTTTGGATACAAAAACAGGCAAAGAGAAAATCCTTTGCGACGCATTCCAAAACACGAGAGGAGACCTCAAAAACAAAGGCTACTACATTTACACAGAAAGCAAAAAGAACGACATGAAAGGCCAGTGGCAAATCGCGAAAGTCAACGGCAAGCTCATCGTTTCAAACCCGATAGATGGATTGGTGAGAACCTTCGATTTCAACGGCAACAAGATTTCGGAAAAACTGCTCGATTGGGAACCGCAAACCCTGTCCGTTGAAGAGCAGATTGCCTTGCAAAACGCACGAATCAAGGACTTGAAAGACGAGTTGCCGCATGTAACCGATGAGCGAGAGATTACATTCTACAACGACCTGATTTCCTATTACGAAAACGGCATTCAGCGCATCAAGGAGCCTATCAATATGGGGTGGTTCACCATGGCCATCAAGAGCCACGACGACAACATCCTCTTCTTCGGCGATGCCGAGGTGGCGGGCAAGAACACGTTTCACGTCTATTCGGTCAGCAAAGGGCAAAGCATTTCTGAAGGCTCCTTCCAATGCGATGACTACGACCTTGCCCTAACGAAGAAGCGCTTTGTGTGCCACAACGGGTTTTACTATGGTGTCCAAGTGCTGAAGAATTGTGATGGGATGCCGCTGAGGTTAGTGAGGTTTAGGGCGGAGTGAGAAATGCGTTTGTTTGCTAATGGCTGAGGTGATGATATAACAATCCACCTCAGCCATTACATTTTTTTGTCCGTTTTCATAATCAAATAGTTTGGTGGACAAACGGTGGGATAATTTGGATATGAAGAGAAAAAGTTGTAATTTTGCTCCTTGAACAAAAAAACGGAAACGGTATGAAAAAAGAAGAAATCCAAGCCCTTTTTCAGAGTTACGAGGATGCAGTATGCTTGATTGATGACACAGAATGTTGGAGTGCAAGAGAACTATGCGGATTGTTAGGTTACCAGCAATGGCGCAATTTTAACAAGGTGATAGACAAAGCAAAAGAAGCATGTACAAACGCTGGACAAGAAGTGTCCGATCATTTTGCTGACGTCAGCAAAACGATACCGATGCCTAAAGGTGCTGAAAAACAAATTGATGAGGTTATGCTCACCCGGTATGCTTGCTACCTTGTGGCCCAAAACGGTGACCCGAGAAAGCCGCAGATTGCCTTTGCCCAAACCTATTTCGCCGTGCAAACTCGTCGTGCCGAACTCATCGAGCAACGATTGCTGGAAGTGGAGCGCGTAAAAGCGCGTGCTAAACTGCAAGAAACCGAGCGTAAACTATCAGGCATCCTATATGAACGAGGGATAAACGACCAAACCTTTGCAGTTATCCGTTCAAAAGGCGACCAAGCGCTTTTCCGCTTGAGTACCAATATGATGAAACAACGTCTTGGGATGCCACAGACTCGTCCTTTGGCTGACTTTCTTCCAACAATCAGCATCAAGGCAAAAGATTTTGCAGCCGAAATGACCAGTGTCAATGTACAAACAAAAGATTTGAAAGGCGAGGCTTCCATTACAAAGGAACATGTCGATAATAATGCCGCAGTCCGCCAAATGTTGATTGAAAGAGGGATTGTGCCCGAAAACCTACCACCTGCGGAAGATGTGAAGAAAGTGGAGAGAAGATTGGAGAGTGAGAAGAAAAAGGCGTTGGAAAACAAAAGAAAAAAGAAATAACCTTTTTTATGGAAAACGATGAACTTATTGCATTGATTAATCAGTTTCTACTTGAAAAGAAGAAGCATAAAATGCCTTTTCATTTAAATGTAATCGATGAATTACATGCTAACGAAAACGCTCATAGTAGGATATTAATAAAACTGCTTCAGTACCAATCGGAAAATGAGGAATATCCTTTCCTATTGTCTTTTATGTTTGTGTTGTCATCCCATTGCAAACAATTCTCGCATCAATATCAAATTGAGAAGCCCCATATTTCCGGACAAGAAGAACATATTGATGCTTTGATTGAAGAAAAGGGAATATACGCAATAATTATTGAAAATAAGATTCATTGGGCTCCAGACCAAGAACAACAATTAGACAGATATATAGATGCCATAAAAGAACATAGTTTTAAGAAAACAGACAAAAATGTATATGTTGTTTATTTGACCAGAGATGGAAGTAAAATAGTTGATGAAAAGAGTTTTTCCAAAGCAAAGGCCTTTTTGGATTATAAAGATGATAGTAATCCAGGCCGCTATATTACGCTGAATTATAAGGATGATATTTTGCCTTGGTTGAGAAATGAGGTATTACCGACTTGTAAAGAAGACAATCCCATCCTCGCATCTGCACTTGAACAATACATTGATCATTTAGATGGAATGTTTAACCTCAGAAAAGAAGAGCAAATGATAAACAAAAGCATTATAGATTCTCTTTTGGGAGAAAGAAAAGACGACATTGATTATGTAGATAATTGTATTAATGATTTGGACGATTTACGTTCTCTTCTCCAAAACAGGCTTGATGATCTTAAAGCCCAAAACGTAACTGAAGAATACATCAAGCCCATACAAAAGCGTATAGGGAAAAAATACAATTTGGAAAATGATATTTGGAATGGAGGGACTTGTTTCTCTTTTCACTATGGGCCACATTGGCGTACTCAAAACAATAAAGAACTAAAATCATATTTTGTAATCAATTTAGAGGACAATAGTTTTTCGTATGGAATAGGCTTTGAAAAGGAAAATAAGGATTACTTTAAAGAAGCCAAAGCGCCAAGATCAAAAGCAAAACATTATTACAAGGCTTTTAAAACAACTTTTGAAAAGGAAAAGGGAAATATTGAAGAAGAAACAGGAGGAGGTTGGTGGTTGGTTATTACTGAAGAAATCCATTCAACGGGCAATGCTTTGGTCAAAAGAGTTGTGAGCATCATCAACAAGCAATTAGCCGCAATGGACTAAACAAAACCCCAACTGCTTGAACAAGTAATTGGGGTTTGCGCTGTACCCGAGGCCGGGCTCGAACCGGCACGGCTTTAAAGGCCAAGGGATTTTAAGTCCCTCGTGTCTACCAATTCCACCACTCAGGCACTTACACAAAAAATCCCGACTTCCATCGGGACCTTCTGGAGCGGAAAACGAGACTCGAACTCGCGACCCCGACCTTGGCAAGGTCGTGCTCTACCAACTGAGCTATTTCCGCTTCGCTTGCAAATCGGGAACCTTGTCACTTTCGCTCAAGGTTTCCGCTTGCGAATTGCGGTGCAAAAGTACAACTTTTTTCAATACCGCAAACATTTTTGAGAAAAATTTTCTTTCTTTGTAGTTTTTTCGCTGATTTTGCGTCTAATTGGCAAACGATTCTGAACGATGAAAGAGAAAGAAAAAGAGTTTACCGACACTGTGAAAGCACACAAAAACACCATCTTCACCGTGTGCTACCTCTTCTCGAAGGATCAGGACGAGGTGAACGACCTGTTCCAAGAGACGCTCATCAACCTTTGGCGGGGCTTCGACTCGTTCAAGGGGCAATGCGACCTGAAGACTTGGATTTGGCGCGTCAGCCTCAACACCTGCCTCACCGCTGAGCGCAAGAAGAAACGCAGCGTGGAAACCGTGCCGCTCTCGATGGACATCAACCTCTTCACCGACACCGACGACGACACCCGACAAATCCAGCAACTCTACCGCCGCATCAACAAACTCGGCGTAGTCGATAGGGCCATCATCTTGCTTTGGCTTGAAAATATGAGCTATGAGGAAATCGGGCAAATCATCGGCATCTCCACCAAGAACGTTTCCGTCAAATTGGTCAGAATCAAGGAACAACTGAAGAAAATGTCAAACGAATAAAAACGCAAAGCAATGGAAAACAACGAATTGGAAGAAATGCGGGCGCAATTGGCCACCTTAAACGAAAAGCTGGAAAACGAAAGCATCGTTGACGAAAGGCTTGTCAGTGAAGCCACAAAAAAACACATTTCCGAATTGCAGCGGAAACTGATTGGCAGAATTGTCATAATTACCCTGTGGGCAGCTTACTTTTATTGGAGACTTGAACTTGGGATATTTCTACTTTGGTGCGTGTGTCTCCTCGTCATAAGCATTTACACGTATCTTGTGGTTCGCAAAGGCAATTCCGCCTCTATGCCTGTGACGGAATACGCACGGCGGCTCCGCAAAGCCCTGAAAATCTACAAAATAGGGAACAGGTTTCTATGGATTTTAACCATTTTGCTCATAATGGCTTGGGCAACATACATACTTGTCTTAAATTGGCCATCTAACCTAAAAATAGTGCTCCCCATTTTCTTTGTGTGTTCAATGATTGCCCTAATTTTGTTGGTGTCCTATTTTATTAAAAATGTGTATGTTTCGCCTGAAGTAGAACTGAAGTTGGAGATGGTTTTGGAAGATTTGGAATCATAATAACAACAATCCGATACCAAGGTAATAAATCGCTAAAATTTGTTGTTTTTCACATGTTATTCGACAAAATTTGTATTTTTGCGGGTGTAATTATAGAAAATTTGCATGATGGAACTGGATTTGGATAAGGAAATTGTGTTTGCGTCGTCCGACCCTGATGTGTCGCACGCTATTTCACGCCTCATCAAACAGGAAAAACTACGTAAGATTGCTCCACGTCTCTATACGACCAACCTGATTGACAGCCCAGAAAATATTGTCCGCCGCAACATCCTGAATATCCTTATGTGGCGCTTTCCGGGGACGATTATCAGCCACCGAAGTGCGCGTGAGATGCGTTTGACGGCCAACGGTTATTTTTTCTTGACGGGCACTTTCAGCAAAAAGGTGACTGACTTGCCTGGCATTGTGGTCGTTGTGTACAAAGGCCCGGAAGCCGACAAGAACGATACCGTATTCGGTCAGATGTTTATCGCAAGCGAACACCGATGGATGCTTGAGAACATGCAGGAGTCGCGCCGGACTGACGGTGATCCAAAGGTGTTGCCTGTCGATGTGATTGAAAAGAAACTTGGCAACATACTGATTGCCAGCGGTGAAGCGGGCTTGAACGCTTATCGTGATGCCTTGCATGAAACTGCGGTAAGGCTTGGCATGGCCAAGGAGTTCAAAAAGATCAGTGTGCTGATTTCGGCACTGCTGGCAACACATGATTCGGCTGCACTCGCGACCACCTACGCACAAGCCTTGTCGGTGGGCTTGAGATACGACGAGAACAGGAAACGGCTGTTCGAGACCCTTTATGACGCATTGCAAAACCAGCACTTCATTTCACGCCCCATACAGCCGCAGTCGGAAAACGAATACCGCGACATTGCTTTTTTTGAGAGTTATTTCTCCAATTACATCGAGGGAACGGAATTCGAGGTTGATGAAGCCCGACAGATTGTTGAGACGGGCATTCCGATAGCGAACAGAAATGAGGACTCGCATGATATTTTGGGCACGTTCCAGTTGGTTTCGAACCGAAGCGAGATGCAGCGTTATCCGCAAACTCCACAGGAACTGATAGACATTCTGCGCCGTCGTCATGCCATACTTCTTTCAGGCCGCCCCGACCTGAACCCCGGGCAATTCAAGCAAGTGAACAACCGCGCGGGAAACACCGAGTTTGTTGATGCCAAATTGGTTCAAGGAACATTAGAGGCTGGATTCGATTATTATACTGCGCTGACCTCGCCGTTGGCCAAAGCCATCTACATGATGTTCCTCATCAGCGAGACGCATCCCTTTAACGACGGCAACGGACGCACCGCCCGGGTGATGATGAACGCTGAACTGTTTCGCGCTGGCGAAGCTAAAATCATTGTGCCAACCGTGTATCGTGAAGATTATCTGCTATCGCTCCGCAAGTTAAGCCGTCAGGGAGAACCCATGGCCTACATTAAAACGATGGAAAAAATGCACTTTTTCGGCCAAACGCTGACGAGCTTTGGTCATATTTGAAAAGCTGCAATGCTTTCGAAGACCCCGATAATTCGAAACTCAAGTTCTGAAATCCAC
The DNA here is from genome assembly GCA_902791165.1 of uncultured Bacteroidia bacterium. Taxonomy (GTDB): domain Bacteria; phylum Bacteroidota; class Bacteroidia; order Bacteroidales; family F082; genus Limimorpha. Next base: position 31,370 of record CADAVB010000018.1, on the reverse strand, counting down.
AGCCCTATGAAAACAAAAGATTATGAATGAAGAACTAATGAAAACAGTAAAACTATTTCTGCTTTGGAGCTTTTTGTATTTTGCGGTTGGAATTATCGGCGTTTTTTTAGGGCATATCTGTAAGAGCGAGGAAATCATGAAATGGACGTTGGCGTTGGGATATTTGCTAATCTCCATTGTGTATTTTGGCAAACACTATGTTGATTTGTCATTCGGTCGCATTGAGCGGCGCATGGTTTGGCCTGCGGTTGGCATGTCTGTTTTGGTCGCCGTAGCTAATTTGTTTGTGTCGTTTTTTGTTGTATCCATGCTTGATATTTATCTTTTTATGGAAGAAAGTGAATCTTTGAACAAATCAGACCCAAATCTATTTTTGGGTATTGCAGGAATATTACATAGCTGCATTATCATCCCCATTGTAGAAGAAATTGGATTTCGTGGTATTTTTCTTGCAGGTCTGCTCAAGTCGAGGTGCCGTCCTTGGCTGGCTATCCTCATTACTGCTATTGTCTTCGCTTTGTTTCACATGTCTTTTGTGAAGATTATCAGCACCTTAGGATTTGGTATCATCATAGGTTGGCTCTATTGGCGCACAGGTAGCATCATCCCTGGCATCATTATCCACATCGTCAACAACTCTCTTTGTATCGTCTTTGCTTTCATAGATTTGAGTATTGAATCCCTTGCCATTTGGTGGGTCATCCTTGTGGTCTGCCTCTCTTCGTTGGCATACGGGGTCTGGTGGTTTTGGAAAGAAGTGTAGTTTTGAAAAATAAGGAAATCAGAGGCGTTTGCATTTAAAAAAACAGACAATATTCGGCATAATTTTTGCAGTATTTAATTTGTTTTTTACATAGTTAAACCATTGAAAATCATACTCTATGAAGAAAATTTACTTTCTAGTGCTTTTGGCGGCACTCTCATTCCAAAGCGCCATGGCGCAAAACAAACTCCAAAATCCATACGCAGTAGCCAAGGAAGATGGATTCAGCTATCGTTCGTTGAAGAAACTCATCAGTATGGACAGCCTTTATGACGGGTCACAATTTGAGCGCCCCTATCATGACCTTTTGAGTATTCTGTATTCACGGGTAGGGCATTACAAGGATGCCATGCGTATGGCCGAAAAAGGCAATTTGTTTTCGGACAAAACGCGTTTGGCCGGGACCTATGAAAATGTGATGGCAATACCTTTGTCGGAAGTGATAGACAGCATCATCAAAAACAATCGTGTCATCATGCTTAACGAAATGCATTTTAATCCCCATAGCAGGGCTTTTGTCATCAGTTGGTTGGAAAAATGCTACCAAAACGGATACCGTTACTTTGCCGCTGAAACCTTATTTGCGAAAGACTCCTTAATGAACGAGCGGCGCACCGTGCTTCTTGGCGAGACGGGATTCTATAGTGATGAACCTGTTTTCGGCGACCTGTTAAGGACGGCACTCCACATAGGCTTTACACTGGTGCCATATGAGGCCGATGGTTGGGGCGTTGACCGCGAGAGGAATGAAGCAGACAACCTGATCAAGAATATTCTGGACAAAGATCCCGAAGCGAAATTTTTGGTTTATGGAGGTATGGGACATATCTCCGACCGCAAAGGGTGGTCGATGATGGGTGGATTTTTCAAGGAAAAGACGGGCATTGACCCGTTTACGATGGATTGCAGCGTCATGACTTTCTCTGAACAATACGAAAGTATGGACTCGCTGCGTACCGCATTTTTTGACCGTATTGATGCCATGCCCAACCATGAGCCGATCATCTGTTATGATACTGCGAAACGCATTTATCCAAACAACTCAGGCATGGATGCCACCTGTTGCCTGCCGCGCACACGCTTCATCGAGGACAACATCCCCGACTGGAAACTCTACAATGGCAAGGTACTTTATACTATTGACCGCCGTTTTATCAAAAAGAACGGTTTCCCCGAAGGTTGTGTGAGCGCGTTCCTAATATCGGAAGGCGAGCAATGTGTTCCCATCGACCAATACATGTACAGCAAAGATGAAAAGGAGTTCAAATTGGCACTTTACAAGGGAGAGTATTTGCTGCGGTTTGACGACGGGAAGGAGTATCGGTATGTTACCGTAACGGTGAAGTGAATGATGTTATGAAAGCGGCTAAACTTTATACCCTGTTTGCAATGCTGCTGACGAGCATTCCAATTATGGCCCAAGAACGCGCCTTGGTTCAGGGCTATTGTAAGGATGAAAACAACAAACCTGTTGAGAATGTGAATATCAGCATCGTGAATACGCAATATGGAACCAGCACCGATGCCAAAGGGCATTATGAGTTGCCGCTTTATGACCGTACCAAAACTATCAACCTTTATTATTCCTGCATCGGCTATCAAGATACCTTGGTGAGCCTTACACCGAAGCAGTTGCAGCGCGATTCCATCAGGAAGATGAGCTACGACCTTCAGGAAGTGGGCGTTACGGCACACAGCGACTTTTACCGAAGCCCGCGTGGCACCAACATCGCCGACATAGCCTTTGCCGATGACAGGATTTTAGTGCTTGAAAACAGGGCAAAAACCTCCTCGTTGCGCCTACTCGACCTCAATGGCAACGATATGGGAGTCACGGATTTTGATGGCTTTTATGATGAACTGTATATCGACGCTTTCGGAGATTTTCTCCTTTTGGGTCAAGACTCTTGTTTGCAGGTTTGTTTCGATGCGGCGGGGAAAGCCTTGCCCGTTTCCACATTCCAAAATCAGAAAAATCGTGTTTGAGTTCAACGATGCTTACCTGTTGCGTAACACGGCCTACGAGAAGCGTGACTATTATGTGAAGGAGTTCCACGGGCAGGCGCAGACTTACAACTATGTGCTGAAAAACGACACTTTAAAGCAACGGCATTTTCTCTACCGTTTCATCGATACGGTGGCAGTCAATGTGTGCCAATCCTATCTGAATGAGATATTTGCCATCTATAACAGTGAGGTGCCGGAGAATGAAAATGAACTTGCCTTGGGCGTTTGGAATGGCAACCTGCTCCGTTTGGCTGTCAATTACAAGGTACACAAGAGAATTGGCTGGTATTGCCAAGTGTTGGCCACCGAGTATCATACCATAGCCTTGAAATTCGATGATTTCATTCAACTTGTTGATTTGGAAAACTTTGAAATCGTGGAGTTTGATAAGACGTTCCAACTATCCAACAAACGGCCACTTACGATTGCTACAGGGAAGAACTATTTTGCCAATCAGTTCCTTACTGATGAAGCCACGGGAAAGATTTACGGTCTTTTCGTCCAAAACGGAATCAATTATCTGGGTTGCTACGACCCAACCAAAGGCACGGTAGGAATGGGTCAAAAAGCCACAAAAAGCCAGTAACAGCATATACCCACGGACTTTCAAGGTGCATAATGGCTATGCCTATAGTGTGTATTTCGACAAGGAGCGGCTGTTTGGGAGGATTAATCGGGTGAAGATAGATTAGGTGAGCACGTCCCGAAGGGACGACATTACCGTAACCGTAGGTCGCGACCTACGGCAGCGACCGGCAGGCACAATCCACGTCCATCAACGATTCAACAACTTCTTAATCTCATTCAACTTCATCAAAGCCTCGACAGGAGTCAATGTGTCAATGTTGGTATTGAGAATATCTTCCTTGATTTGCAGCAGCAGCGGGTCGTCCAACTGGATGAAGCTCAATTGCATACCGTCTTCCACTTTCTTGGTGGCGGCTTTCTCTACTTCCTCGCTGGTGTGCGATTTCTCCAAAACGGACAATAACGCCGTGGCGCGTTCAACGACCTTGCGGGGCATTCCGGCCATCTCGGCCACGTGGATACCGAAACTGTGGGCACTGCCTCCGCGCTTCAGCTTGCGCAAAAAAACCACCTTGTTGCCAACTTCCTTCACCGAAACGTGATAGTTCTTGATGCGGGCGAAGGAGTCCTCCATCTCGTTCAGTTCGTGGTAGTGCGTGGCAAACATCACCTTGGCGCGACTCACGGGGTGGTCGTGCAAAAACTCGGTGATGGCCCAAGCGATGCTGATGCCGTCGTAGGTGCTGGTGCCGCGCCCGATTTCGTCCAACAGCACGAGGCTCCGCGACGACACATTATTCAAGATGCTCGCCGTCTCGTTCATCTCCACCATAAAGGTCGATTCGCCGGAGGAGATGTTGTCGGAGGCACCCACACGGGTGAAAATCTTGTCCACCAAGCCGATACGCGCCGAAGCCGCTGGCACGAAACAACCCATTTGCGCCATCAGCACAATCAAGGCGGTTTGGCGCAGCAGGGCCGACTTACCCGACATATTCGGGCCGGTGATGATGATGATTTGCTGCTTGTCGGTGTCGAGGTAAACATCGTTGGCGATGTAGCTCTCGCCCACGGGCATCATCTGCTCGATGACGGGATGGCGGCCTTCCTTGATGTCTAAGACAAACGAATCGTCGATGACGGGCTGCACATAGTTGTTTTTCAGCGAAATGTCGGCGAAACTCACCAAGCAGTCAATGCGAGCCACGATGGAAGCATCCACTTGAATGGGTTCCACGAACTCGGTCACAGCGGTAACCAATTCATTGTAAACCCGCTGCTCAATAATGCTGATTTTCTCCTCCGCGCCGAGGATTTTCTGCTCGTATTGTTTCAGTTCCTCAGTGATGTAACGCTCGGCGTTGGTTAAGGTTTGCTTGCGGATCCACTCCGTCGGCACCTTGTCCTTATGCGAATTCGTGACTTCGAGATAATAGCCGAACACGTTGTTGTAGCCCACTTTCAGCGAAGTGATGCCCGTCAGTTCCATTTCGCGGCGTTGAATGCTCATAAGGTATTCCTTGCCTGAGCGCGACAAATTGCGCAGTTCGTCAAGTTCGGCATCCACGCCATCAGCGATGTAGTTGCCTTTGGAAATCACCGCCGGCGCATCGGGATTCAGCGTCTTTTTGATTCTTTCGCGAATGGACGCGCAAGGATTGAGTTGTTCGGCGTATTTTTGCAAAGAAGCATGAGCACTCTCTTCGCAAGCCGTCTTCAAAACCTCAATCTGATCCAAAGCGCGACCCACTTGCAGCAGTTCTCTCGGATTGACCCGCGAAAGTGAAACCTTCGAGATAAGTCGCTCCAAATCACCTACTTGTCGAACCGCATCTTGGAACTTGGCTATCAAGTCGCGGTGGTCGATGAAGAACTGCACCACCTCATAACGCGCCTCGATTTGTTCCTTGTTTTTCAGCGGCAAACTCAGCCAGCGGCGCATCAGTCGTCCGCCCATCGGCGAAACGGTCTTGTCGATGACGTCAATCAAAGTCTTGGCGTTCAGGTTGGTCGTGTGAAGCAGTTCCAGATTGCGAATCGTGAACTTGTCCAACCACACATACTGTCCTTGGTCGATGCGCGACAAGGAAGTGATATGGGCTAATTTATCGTGTTGTGTTTCAATCAAGTAATGAATCGCTGCACCTGCCGCGATGATGCCTTTCGGGAAATCATCGACGCCGAAGCCTTTCAGCGAAACCGTATGCAGTTGCTTGTTGAGAATCACGTTGGCGTAGTCGTCGGTAAAGACCCAGTCGTCGAAAACGGTGAGGTAATACTTGCCACCGAACAGGTCGATGAAGTCCTTGCGCTTATTGCGTTGCACCAAAACCTCCGACGGATTGAAACTTTGTAACAGTTTGTCAATGTATTCGTTAGAGCCTTGCGTGAGGAAAAACTCGCCCGTCGAAACATCTAAGAACGACACGCCAGAAACCTCCTTTTCGAGATGCACCGAAGCCAAGAAATTGTTCTCTTTTTGTTCAAGGACATTGTCATTATAGGTCACTCCAGGCGTAACTAATTCCACCACGCCTCGTTTCACCAGCTTTTTTGCCAATTTCGGGTCTTCAAGTTGCTCGCACACAGCTACTTTCAGTCCGGCGCGAACCAACTTTGGCAGGTAAGAATCCAAGGAATGATAGGGGAAACCGGCCAACTCCACATCCGCCGAAGCGCCGTTGGAACGTTTGGTCAATACAATGCCCAAAATCTTCGACGACTTCACAGCGTCCTCGCCGTAAGTCTCGTAAAAATCGCCCACGCGAAACAGCAGCATCGCGTCGGGATACTTCGCCTTAAACGAGTAATACTGCTTCATCAACGGGGTTTCAGTTGCGTTTCCTGCCATAAAAATCTCGAATTAAAGGGTACAAAATTAGCGTTTTTTCATTTACTTTGCGCCCCAAAAGAGAAAAATCATGCGAAAACTGACCATGGACGAGCTGAACCGCATCAGCAAGGCGGAGTTTGAGCAAGCCGCCAAGACACCTATTATATTAATACTCGACAACATCCGCTCGTTGAGCAACGTGGGCGCGTTTTTCCGCACCGCCGACGCTTTCCGCATCAAGGAATTGGTTTTGTGCGGCATCACAGCCTGTCCGCCCCATCGCGAAATCCACAAGACCGCCCTCGGTGCCGACGAAACCGTGAAGTGGCGCTATTTTGAAACCACCGAAGCCGCTTGTCAGGCGTTAATCGATGAAGGCTACAAGATTTTCGCCGTCGAGCAGGTGGAAGGCAGCGTTTTGTTGCAAGATTTCCAGTTTGAGCCGAAAACCGCCTACCTTCTCGGCAACGAGGTGGACGGCGTGAGCGAGGCGGCACTCCCCTTCTGCAACGGCGCAATCGAGTTGCCGCAAGAAGGCACAAAACACTCCATTAATGTGTCGGTTTGCGCCGGCATCGTGATGTGGGAGGCGTTCAAAGCCCTGCGCCCGAATGAGGGAAACAAGCCCTAAAAGCCATGATTTTCACACATTTTTTAAAAAAAATGCGTTTTTTTTTGCAAGTGAAAGAAATAATTTCCTACTTTTGTCCCAAATTAGAATGCATAGGAATGTGCATTATAAAATTAAAAAGACATAAAATAATAGAAATCAACTAATTAAAATCATTACAAACCTAACAATTTACGTTATGAAGAAGAATTTGACAATTTCGAAGCTCGTGATGCTCGTCGTCATGGCTGTCCTTCCTCTGACTTTCTATGCTCAGAGTGGGAAAAACTCAAAACCGGTTGAACGCTACTGGTACATCCAAGCCGATGGTGGTCTTTCCATCAATCACGGCGATTTGGCCAACTACGAGAACGGAATCTGGGGTGATTTCGAACACTTCAAGAAGACCCTCCCTGATTGGAACGCCCATCTTGGCATTGGTTACCAATTCGGCAAAGTAATCGGAATGAACCTCAAGGGTGGCTACGGCCTCCTCTCTGGCCACAAGCACATTCAACCGTTGGTTCTTAACGGTAACGAAGGCACTGTGCTTTACGATTTGGGTCTGAACAAGACGAATTATTTCGAGGGCAACTTGAACTTGACCTTCAACCTGTTCAACATGTTCAAGTACAACCCGAGAAGAGTCATCAACCTCGTTCCTCACATCGGTATTGGCGGTATTTACTACCAAGCTGGCGCTGTTTCGCAACTCACCGGTGAAGAAGAAAGCGGTGTTTTGGCCGAAGCCAAGGACAAGCGCGAACTCAACTTCAGCGTCCCCGCTGGTATGGAGTTCACCTTCAACCTCGCCCCGAAGTTTGACCTCTTCATCGACTACACCTATAACTTCACTGGCACCGATGCTCTTGACCAAGTGGCCAAGATTGCCTCCGATGAAGATAAGCACATCATCAACGACAAGGATATGTACAGCCAAGTGAACCTCGGTCTGCGCTACAAGTTCAACAATCCTTGCGACATCGAAAAGATGGCCCGCGAAGCCAAGGAGATCACCTACCGCGTGAACCCCAACCCGCTGGTTGCTGACGAAAACGGCAAGGTTTGCTTCGACGTCATCGTCACCATCCCCGCCGAATACTTTGAAAAGCAAGCTGTGATGAACCTCACTCCTTACCTCGCCTACAAGGGCGGCCAAATCGACCTCGACCCCATCACCTTTGTTGGCGAAAAGGTCAAAGGCGAAGGCGACTTCCGCGTCAACTACAAGGAAGGTGGCGAGTTCACCAAGCACTACTGCAAGGACTATGTGCCGGAAATGGAAAACTGCGAACTCATGGGCAACCCGATGTTCTATGTTTACAACGGCAAGATTTATCCGACTCAAGACGAAATTGCTGCCAACACCTACTTCACCCAAGGCGGTGAAAGAAAGCTCGCTGACGGCGTGATCGTGACTGAGAAAGATGAATACATCGACCAAGTTGTTACCGACACCGTTGAAACCATGCAGCCCGTGAAGAAGCTCACCTACTTCTTCAACAAGGACAAGTACAACATCGGCGACAGAAAGAAACTCAACAACGAAGCCGACGCTGCCTTCAAGGATCTGCTGAAAGCTGGCGTGACCGAGTTTGAAATCAAGGCTTGGGCATCACCCGAAGGTGAAGAAGGCCACAACCAAGAGCTCTCCAACAACCGTGACAACGCTGCCGAGGCACAGATGAAGAAGCTGGCCAAGAAGACCGACATCAACATCACTGGTAAGGGCTACGGCGAAGACTGGAACACCTTCATCGAACTCGTCCAAAACTCCGACCTGAAGGACAAGGATGCCATCATCAACAAGATTAACAACTCTGGCAACAAACAACAAGCCGTCAAGGAAATGTGCGCCATCTATCCTCAACTCGAAAAGGATATTCTGCCGCAACTCCGTCGCGCTGAAGTGTTCGTCAAGGAGCCTGTCAAGACTGTTGTCGAAAAGACCATCAAAGTGAAGAAGAACTAATCTGATTCGCTTGAAAACAAAAAAGCCGCTCGATTGAGCGGCTTTTTTTTGTGTTGATTTCTCAAAGCGTCACCCGATGCAAGCCTACCTCGTAGGGCTTGTCAATGGCCTCGATGATGCGCTGATAGTCGCTTTCGTTGGCCACGAAGTCGAGGCGGTTAGTGTCGATTAAGAGGATGCGCATATTGTCCTGCTGCTGGCGCAAGAAATCGAAATAGCCCTGCTGGATGTTCTCCAAATACGCATCGCTGATGTCCTGCTCGTAGCTGCGCCCGCGCTTGCGGATGTTCTGTTGCAAACGCGGTACGTCGGAATAGAGATACACCAAAAGCTCGGGTTTGGGCATATCCGAGAAAATGATGTTGAAGAAGCGCGAAAAAAGCTGGTATTCGTCTTCTTGCAGGTTGTTGCGCGAGAAAATCAGCGACTTGGCCACGTAATAGTCGGCGATGATGAAGTCGTGGAAGAGGTCGAGCGCGCCGAGTTTGTCCTTCAGTTGCTGGAAACGCAAAGCCAGGAAGGTCATTTCCAGCTGGAAGGAATACTTCTCCGGCTCCTTGTAGAACTTGGGCAGAAACGGGTTCTTGTCGCCCTCAAACTCCTCAAGGACGAGTTTCCCGTTGAAGTCGCGGGCGATGCGCGAGGCCAGGGTGGTCTTGCCCGCTCCTATGGTGCCTTCTATGGCGATATAGTTGTATTGCATTTTCAATCTATTTTTCTGACTTCCGACGTGTCAGGACAACGCTCCAACAGCTCGGTTTGGGTCAATTTGAACGCCGGATGCACAAACTGCGGCACCATTTCGCACAAGGGCAACAAGGCAAAACGACGCTGGTGCAAACGCGGATGCGGAACAACAAGGCTACCGGTCACCACGATGCGGCTGCCGTAATACAGGATGTCCAAGTCAGCCGTCCGCGAGGTGTAGCCTTCCGTTTCGGGATGGCGCACACGGCCCAGTTCGGCCTCAATGCCGAGCAGTTGCTGCATTATTTCTTCGGGTTCCAACTCCGTTTCGACGGTGATGAGCCGATTGAGGAACCACTCTTCAGCCTCGAAGCCCCACGGCTCCGACTCGTAAGCCGACGAAACCGACACGACGCGCCCACACCTATTATTAATAAACAGGCAGGCTTGGGCGAAGATTTCGTTTTTGTCGCCCATGTTCGACCCGAAGAGTATGTGGCAGGTTTCCATCGCCGAGAATTTTTGCAAATATAGCGTTTTGTGATGTATCCAAACAAAGAAAATGCTACTTTTGCAATCATAATCTTTGCGGTGTTCGGCTTGCGGGCCACATCGCGCCACACATCGTACTGAATTTTAAATCTTTAAATCTTGAATCATTAAATTTTAAATTATTTATCATCATGAAATTTTACAAAATCGTACTCGGTGCCTTTCTCGGCACACTGATTGCACTGGTAATCAACTTCTTCATCAAAGTTGGAGTGGTTTCGTCAATGATTTCAAGTTTCTCGAAAGCGGACTCCGAGACCGCTGCCACGCTCAAGCCCAATTCGGTGCTTCACATGAAATTGGACTACGCCATTCCCGACCGCAGCACAGACGACCCCTTCGGCAGCTTCGACTTCGCCACGATGGAAACCAAGGAATCGACAGGACTGAACGACATTTTGCGCAACATCGAAAACGCCAAAACCGACAACAACATCAAAGGTATCTATTTGGAACTGAGCAGCATACCTACTCCAACGGCCACCCTTCAGGAACTTCGTAGCAAACTCATCGAGTTCAAGGAAAGCGGAAAGTTCGTGGTGGCATACGGCGAGAGTTACTCCCAAAGCGCGTATTATGTGGCCTCCGCCGCCGACAAGATCATCCTGAATCCCGAAGGCGCCCTCGACTTGCGCGGCATGGCTTCGCAAATCATGTTCTACAAGCATTTGCTTGAAAAACTCGATGTGGAGATGCAGATTGTGCGCGGCCCGAACAACAAGTTCAAAAGCGCCGTGGAGCCTTATTTCTTAGACAAGATGAGCGAGGCCAACCGCGAGCAGATGGACAAGTTGCTTGGTACCGTTTGGGGCGAAATCCTTACCGCCATCAGCCAAAGCCGCAACATCACCGTAGAGCAACTCAACCAAATCGCTGATAATCTTGACGTTTTGTTCAATGCGCAAAAGGCACTTGAATACGGCATGGTGGACAACCTCTATTACAAAGACCAAGTTCTGGACGAGCTGAAAGGCCTGACGGGCAGCAACAAGAGCATCAACGCCATCGGAAACGAGAAATACGCCAAGACTTACAAGAACAAGGCCACAAGCAAGAACGAGGTGGCGGTCATCTACGCCTCGGGCAGCATTCAAGACGGCAAGGGCGACGAGGAGAAAAACATCTATTCCGAGAACCTCAGCAAGACCATCCGCAAAGCCCGCGAGGACGACAACGTGAAAGCCGTCGTGCTGCGCGTCAATTCGCCTGGCGGCAGCGCTGTGGCCTCGGCCATCATCGGGCGCGAGCTTGACCTCACCAAGGAAGTGAAACCCGTCATCGTCTCGATGGGCAACTATGCGGCCTCGGGCGGCTACTGGATTTCGGCCAAGGCCGACTACATCTTCGCCGACCCCACCACCCTCACTGGCAGCATCGGCGTGTTTGGCACTTTCCCTAATGCGCAAGGACTTTTGAACGACAAGATCGGCCTGACCTTCGACGTGGCCAAGACCAACGAGAACGCCGACTTCCCCAGCTACACCCAGCCGCTTACCGAGTTCCAATACAGCAAGTTGCAGGAAATGGTGGTGAAGACCTACGACGACTTCACCAAGCGCGTGGCCGAAGGTCGCGGGCTCACCCAGACCTACGTCGATAGCATCGGACAAGGCCGCGTGTGGGCTGGCGCCGACGCCATCGGCATTGGCCTTGTGGACCAACTTGGCGACATGGAAGACGCCATCGCCTACGCCGCCGAAAAAGCCAACCTCGGCAGCGACTACGCAGTGACCGAATGGCCCAAGCAGAAGGACTTCTTCACCCGCCTGATGGAATCGATGAGCAACAGCGAGGCCGACAAACTTGATGCCGCCATGAAGCAAAAGCTTGGCGTGTATTACGACTACCTCAAAGGCTTGGAGAACCTGAGCAACAACACAGGCATTCAGGCACGGATGCCGTTTGATATGATCATTGAATAATCGTTGGAATTATGTCAATAAAAATGCGGAGCGACATCATGTCGTTCCGCATTTTTATTGGTATTTTCATGGTTCACAACTTTGTGGACCACAAAATTGTGGACCACAAGATTGTGAACTATCGAAAAAAGATGTATCTTTGCAGCGGAATAAAGGATTCGTCATCATGAAAAAATCATTCATCTATGGTGTGGCTGTTGAAGGCAACAACTTCACAGACCGTGAAAAAGAGACCCAACGCCTCAAGCAAGACTTTGAGAACGGGCAAAATATGATTCTCATCTCTCCGCGGAGGATGGGAAAAACCTCGCTCGTGAGGAAAGTGCAAACACTTGTTGATAAGAAGTCCATTGTGACTGTATATATGGACATCTACGACTGCCGCAACGAATACGAGTTCTATAACAAATTTGCTGCCTCGCTCATGAAGCAAACCGCAGGCAAGGCCGAAGCCGTCATGAAAAACATCAAGGAATTCCTGGTGCGTTTGTCACCCACCCTCTCCTTTGGCCCAGACCCCAACAACGAGCTTTCCGTATCCCTTGGCATCACGCCCAAAGACTACTCGCCGGAAGAAATCCTGCAACTGCCTGAACGCATGGCCGCCAAAATGGGCAAACACATTGTCGTGTGCATTGACGAATTCCAACAAATTGGCGAGTTTCCGGACTCGCTGAAAGTCCAAAAGAAAATGCGAGGAATCTGGCAGCTGCAAAACAACGCCTCGTATTGCCTGTTTGGGAGCAAGAAGCATCTGCTCACCAACCTCTTCCAAAGCAAGAGGATGCCTTTTTACCAATTTGGCGACATCATGTTTCTCCAGCCCATCCCCACAGAAGACTGGATTCCTTTCATCCGCCAGAAGTTTGAGGAAAAGAAAATGAGCATTTCCGATGCCCTCATTGAAAAAATCTGCTCGACAGTACAAAACCAATCTTCATACGTGCAGCAACTGGCGTGGAACGTCATGCTCAATACCACAAAAAAGGCAGACGAGGCTACTTTGGAAACGGCCATTGAAGACCTGTTGAACCAAAACTCACTGCTGTTTTTGCAGCAAATCGAGAACCTGACTGCCTACCAAATGAACTTCCTGAAGGCCGTAGCCAAAGGCGTTCACACGGACTTCACCTCTAAAGAAGTACTATCCACCTATGATTTAGGCTCAAAATCCAATGTCTCAAGAATCAAGACCGTGTTGACGCAAAAGGAGCTGATCGAAAAAACACCCAACGGAATCGTGCTCACCGACCCCGTTTTCGAGCTTTGGTTTACTAAAGAATGGTGCAAATAATCTATTGATTTCAAATCAATTACAAACAACATACTAAAAGTTCACAACTTTGTGGACCACAATTTTGTGAACCGATTTTTGGCTATTTCACCACCGGCCTCCATCCCACCCAAAAGACGACCCTTTTGCCGCAGCTGGGGCAACGTTTTACGACAAACAGCCGCGCTTTGGGCGGCGCAGGGTCTGTCATCGTGCCCTCTGGCAAGGTGAGCAGTTTGATTTCGGTTTGGCAGCGGGGGCAGGGCTTGATGAGGAATAACTTATCCATTTTTATACTTATTCAAGGTATTGTTTAGACGTTTTATGACGATTTCTTTAACCCAATTTGGAGATTCAATTATTACGTTTTCGCCTAATTCCATAATTTTATTGTAGAACTCTACATTAGGAATAATATCGAGCCTTATCCTCCCACAATTATTCACTTCATTGAAACCATTATCTAATTCCACTTGGGATATATGCAAGGGCTTGGTTTTGATTCTGCCCCAAGTTCCTCTACCCTCAACTCTTATAACAATAAGTTTTTTTTTTGATGTAACACCAACATCACCTAAGAACAATCTATCATTCTCATCGCCTTCTTCACCAAACCACACTTTTTCGGAAACTCCAATAAAATTGTCAAAATACTTCGAATAGTCTATTGGCTTGGATTTAAAGTCCTCCTCCTTCAGTTCCTTAACGTCTTTAATTCTGTCCAATGGCACATTCCAATAATCGTTTTCTGTGCTATCATTCCTTCCAAACAGAAACCATCGATTATTATATTGTTTCAATATATATGGATGGAATTGAAAATCAAATGCTTCTCCTTTGAAAGTCTCATATTGAATCTTAATAGGTCTTTTATTCAACACTTTATATATAAAGGGTAGCCACTGTCTTCCCTTCAAATTGAGATTTTCACCATAGTCTATACTTTTTTCTGTTTCGCCAAAATCATACTCAACTCGGCTTCTCAAAGAAAAATTCACCAATTCGAAAACCTGTTCTGGCAAACTGCCCCTCAACAAATCCAAAGCCCTTTCCAAACCTTTGTAGTCTTTTGTCGAATAACGATAGTCCAAATAAGGAAGAATTGAAAAAGTGTTATCCCTATAATGATATTTCATGTTCCTTTTATTGCCCTCAGTTTCCAGCATATCTGGTGACAAACCAGGCCTTGTTTTCATAATCTCACGAATCATTTGAATATCTTTGCGAAAAACATCACTATAACAACTAGTCAGTTCTTGATTAGTCGGCTCTACCTTGTGCGTTTTTTTCTTTTTAATCTCGTTCAATTCATCTTCTAATACTTTTGCTATTTGAAGGAATGAAACAGGATTCCCTTTCAGCATTCGGTCAATAATTTCAACTCTTTGTCGCTTGATCTCCATTGTTTATAGATTTTATCGCTGCAAATATACGAATATTTTGAGATACTATCACAAAATAAAGAATGTTTTATATATTTTTTTCAACTAATTATCAATTATATAATTTGTGAATAATAGAAATCACATATTTTGAAATATAAAAAACGCATACACAAATGAAAAAACTTGTAATTTTGCAGCCAAATTGATACGGGAAACTCCCGCATCAACAAACAAAAACAAAATAAGATATGAACAACATCCAAAAGCGCAAGTGCAAAAACATCATCCACGCTTGGTCGGCGGTTGCGGGCACTGGCAACCTTCTACCCGTACCAGGCACCGGCTCCCTTGCCGACACCGCCGCGTTAGCCATGATGGCTCGCGGACTTGCCGAAGTGTTCGGCGACGACAAATCCGCAGCAGCGGCCAAAGGCATCGCAGTAGCCACGCTCAGGCGGGTGCTCCTCAAGCAACCCATCAGAGCCATCGGCAAGGAGCTTTGCAAGCTCATACCATTCGCTGGACAAGCCGTATCGGCGAGTATCAGCGTCGGCATAGCCGAAGCGACTGGCTGGGCCATGGCGCGCGACTTCGCAAAGAAAGCCGAAGCCGCCTAAAGCCGACGACCCGCATCCAAAGCAAAGGCGCGACTAAAGATATTTTTTGATTTATAGCATGTCGCGCCTTTGCGGAGGAAGCCAAACGCCAACAAAACAAACAAGATTAATAACATTACAAACAACAAGATTATGAAGAACAATAGGCAAAACATCGCCTCTAACGGCCTGGAAAGCAACATTGAAAAGGAAAACGCTTTTCTCAAGCAAGAACTCAACCGTCTGCACAAAGAACTCAGCACCCTTAAAGGAGAGTTGCTGAAACAGAAGGCATCAAACAAAGAACGCATCATCAAACAACTCCAACGGGAGAATGCAAAATTGAGGCGCGAAAATCGCAAACTCTTCAACATGACGAAAGGCAAGGTAAGAAAAGTCGTCCGTCAGACCTGCGCCAAAGTCAGAATCAAAAACACCACCGTCAAAAAAGCGGCATAACTCATACAATACAACCAAATACAAACAACAAAAAAACAGTACAAAGATGAAAAACTTAGAATTTCTGAAGAACGCCGATTCGGCCGACCTCCAAGTGTTGGTGGACTATCTCACCAAGAACAAGAACGGAAACTTTCGCGCAACCGAAAGCTTGTCCTATACGCAAAACTACCGCAGCTATTATCCTAACAGGCTGCCCTGTATGCACAACGAGATTGCCGAAGAACTTTTGAGCTTTGGAGGCAACACCTTCCGCAACATAATACGTGGCGGAGGGCCGTCGTATCGTACCGTGCTCACCGACGTGTGCAAGAAAATGAAGGTCAACTTCAACAAGCGAGCGTCAATCGAGACGATTGAGCGCAATCTGCTGGAGAAGATACTTCTCTCTTCTCTCGACCAAATGACCAAGGAACAGATGAAAGCTCTCTTGGAAGAGTTGGACATTCCGACCCAAAGTTTTGGAAAGCAAGCCATGACAGCGGCACTTCAAGCAGCCATCAAGAAAGGAGGCTTTATGAGCTACAAGATTGCGGTGGTTGTGGCTAATGCCATCAGTCGATTCTTGCTGGGGCGAGGTCTGTCTATCTCTGCCAACGCCGCTCTCACCCGCTCGATATGCGTCTTTGCTGGGCCTATCGGTTGGGCCGTGACCGCTGTTTGGACAATACTCGACATCGCCGGACCGGCCTATAGGGTTACCATCCCCGCCGTCATCCAAGTGGCCTACATGCGAGCTAAAATGCAGTATAAGCTCTTGGAGCAAGGTGAATATTCCATGTGCGGTTGAAAAACTGCACATGGAATGCCTATAGTGCATCCCGAAAATGAGAGCAGTAGTTAAGTTGAAAATGAGTAATTTTGAAAAAACGTCAGAATCGCCTCAAGGGCGTGTGCGTCAAGCCTAAACATGTCCGCAAAACTAACGAGAAAGAAGGAAGTAAACACCATCTGCCCGATTCAGTCACCGAACAAGGCTAGGAAGGCTTCCCTTTCAAATCCCACCTACTTTGTAACCTAAAGGACATTTGCCCAAATTAGTTTTAGCCAATGGACAGAACTTATATCCCGATGGCATAGGACTGGTGAGCCCGATGGCCGTCATAGGCTTCATCAGTTGTCATATCATGTCATGGAAACAGAGAAACACTTTGGGAGCATCGATGTCTGTTGATGTACTGAAACAGGTGACGAAGTGATTCGTCACTCCTGTCATCATCAACTCTGATTATAGGTGTCAGTACTCTATCAAGATTTTAGCCGAGACCGGTGAAAACACCATCAATGTCAGCATGGATAGGCGCGGACGTGCGACGGACAACGTCTGAACTGGATTATCAAACGAGAGTATATCTACCTGAATCCTTGTGATAGAGCCAGAAGTTGCGGAAGAGAATTGAGAAGTTCATGCAGTATTACAACACAGAACGGCACCATTGTGGCATCAGCTATGAAATCCTGGTGCGCAAATACGAAAACAACAAATTATTACGAAACTGCTTAATGTTTCACATTAATTCAATATATTTGCAGTCTAAATTAAGTAATATACATTATATTAACCGTCCCAATTTTAACGGGACACTAATGATATGAAATAGAGAACATGAATGATTTTGATAGACATTATACGCCAGTAGATTATGACGAGAATGACAATTCTCCTATTGAAATTGTATTAAAGTTCAAAGATGATTTCGAAGGAACTTGGGAACGCAATGACAATAATACTTTGCGTTTTGGGCAGGTAAAACAACTACTGGCTCTATCGAGGGTATGTTATTTTCAAAAACAGAAAGCTGACGAAAGGAACAATCGTCATAGGCATAAAATCTATGTTCCTATTGACAATGAAAAAGCAATAGAGTTATGCGTTTCTTTGTCGCCAGTTGAAGATTCTTTTCCCACACTGTATTATTATTTTGCGGGTAAAAGCAAAGAGATAGTTTTTATACAACCTCCCCAAAAAGACGTTTACTCGACAAACTGTCGTTTTCGTATTTCCCCCTTAAATCAGAAGGACGGTACAAACAGCCAAAGTTTCATTGACCTATGCAACCGTGTTAATTCTCTTAACATACCAACAATTGACATAAACAAGGAAAAGGACAGGAAAATATGGGATAATTATGTGAACGCTCTTAAAAAGCTTGTTAAACAAAAAGAAAATGTTTGGAAAATACAAAAAGTAAGTCAGGCATATACTGATAACATTAGAGGGGAACGAGCAACATGTGTTGATATCACTATTAGTGAAGATGATTTGAATAAAAAATTTGAAGAAGAAATAGAAGAGCTGTTTTCTCCAAGAGAATTGAATGATTATGCAGTAAATAAAAATACTGCGTTTATCGAATTCGACACATATCGAATATTAAGTCAGGATGAAATATCACAATTAAATGCAATAGCATCAGAATACTTTTTTGCACTTACACAGGAAACACCCAGCAATACAATTTCAGGTGAGTTGTCATTCAAATACACCGATGATGATTCAAAAGAAGAAATTTACAGTAATATTCAGCAAAAATTATCGGAAGAATATGCATATGACGACTTGCAAATAACTCCTCACGGCGAGATAATTATTTTAGAAAATGACTATCCCAACGTAAAAAAATGTATTGAAGACAATTTTTCAAGTATAGCCTTTGTTAAGCAAAAGAATGAAATAGAATTGAATATTAAGGTTAAATCCCCAAAAAATACTCTGCCGGCAGATGAATTTGTCAAGAAGCGGCTGGATAGTAGTGGGTTAGGAAAAGCAAGGGCGTATAAATCTAATGAGTGGTCACAATTAGTAATAGATGTGTCAGCTCCTGTGAAATACGATTTGTTTTCAGATTGTGGTCTTCAATTAAATAAAAGGATTTATCGTTTTGGCAATAATAAGAGAAATTCTTTTGTTGAGATTGCTGGCTTTGAGATTATTGACGGAGAATATCAAACAAGCAACAAGATTGATAATTTCAAAGATTGGTTGGTTGAACTACAGAATAAAAATGAGGACTTGACAATACGACAATTGCCAACAAGATATATTTTCGGGTATCCACAAGATGGAGACTCCCAAATACGAGTTTTACGTGAAATAAAAACAAAAACGGATTTACCAGGAAAAACAACTGTGGATGTCCGCAAATCTTTAGTGCTAATCACCGCTGATTCAGCGAGAGATTATCAGTGCCAAATTCAGCGCATAAAAGATGCCGTACCTGACATTGAATTAGAAGATAAACCATACAAAACTTCGTATTATCTTTGTCTCAACACGGATATGGAGGATAGTCGGAAATCCATAATCACCGATATCCAAAACAATATCCGGAAAGAGAATCTGAATGTTGAGTATGACCCTTATAAAAAGTACACTAGAGTATCTTTCAGTTATAATTTTGATTCAGAAGAAGAACGTGATTGTTTCAAAGAAAAATTCATCGAGACCTGTAGCAAATATAACAACTATGTGAAACTATCATTTGAGAATGAGCTGGGTCATACAACTTATGAGTTTCGTAAAAATGAATCGTTAGAGATTGATAGAGAAAAGGAAATTAACAAAAACATAAACAAAGCTTCTTTCGTTTTTCTAACCAGAGAACAACGCGAATCATTAAATAAGAAGATTGAAGAATATGGTGATGATGCAATCTTTCGGGAAGGCATTCAAATAGGCAGGTTGGTTCGTAAAGAACGGAACAGACTGAAGTTTAGGATTAAAGAAGAATTTGATGACTTCCTCGTCGGTTCGTCAAGTAACGTTGAAAGTTTGGCTGACGGATTCATTAAGCCAATATTTCCAGGAGAGTTAACAAACATTGGAAGGATGATTAAAGCAATGGCGAAAGTCACCTCTCCCGGAGAATATAGAAAGGGCATTGGAAAGGTCGATTATCCTGCAAATAAAAACTTACCAAATTTCTTGTTTGACCCAAACTATGCCCGTTCGTCATCAATAGATATAGAAGAAGAAAAAAAACGTATTCTATCCAATCTAAATGAGCCATTGTTGGCAAATCAGCCCAAACAATTAGAAGCGGTAGCAAAATCTCTGATAGCAACAGATATGGCTCTGATTCAAGGCCCTCCGGGTACTGGGAAAACAACCGTTATTGCTGAAATCATATGGCAAACATTATTGAGAAACCCAGAGTCCAAAATTTTAATAACATCTCAAACGAATCTTGCTGTTGACAATGCTTTGGAAAGACTTAGAGGAAAAAAAATGGTTCGCCCGATACGCATTGGAAATATCGACAAGTTTGAGGATGAGGGTAAGATGTATTCAAATGAACGAATGCAACAATGGGTTGCCGCAAAAGCAAATTCACTAGAAGAACGGAGCAATAAAGATAATGCCATAAATGACTGGATTAATAATATCAGTCATAGATGTAGCCAAGAAAACACATATTCTGATATTATTGAGAAATGGAAGAAGGGGTTGGCTTGCCAGCAGTCATTTCTAAAACCACTCTTTTCTTCGGAATACTTCAAATATGTAAATGTCTTTGCTGCCACCTGTAGTGAGTGTGGAAGTAAAAACTTTGCTAGTGCATACCAGTCAATGTTTCAAAAGAATCAAGAGATTCAAGGAGACCCCGTTTTTGACGTTGTGATAATGGACGAGGCCAGTAAAGCAACCCCACCTGAACTCGTCTTACCTCTTACCTTAGGTAAAAAAGTAATTATTATAGGAGACCATAAGCAATTGCCACCAATGCTTGATGAAAAAGAGTTTGGTGAAGCATTAGAAGCAATCGGTGCAAAAGATTTGATAGAAAACTGGACAAAACAGGACTATAAGACATCACAGTTTGAAAAATTATTTGTCAATGCACCTAAGGGTATTGTTGCAAGTTTGGACACACAATTCCGTATGCACGAGCAAATCATGAATTGTATTTCACAATTCTATAAAGACCAAGATGAATTGGAAAACGGTTTGTTATGCGGAATAAGAAATCGTATGGATGTCCCAGACTTCACTGACAAGGCAAGTCGTTGGCACGGTTTTACCATTCTGCCATTTATAGAGCCCAAGTTTCATGCTATTTGGGTTAATGTTGAAACTGCCGAGAAAAAAGTTGGCACGTCATACGAAAATCAAGGAGAAATTGGTGCCATAAAAACCGTTCTATCTGCTTTGACCAAAGCAAATGGATTTAAAGAGTATATGGATTACTTCCAAAAGGATGATGATAAAGAAATAGGGGTTATAACCTATTATATGCCTCAAATGGAAAAAATTAGAAAGTCACTATATCAGGGTTTTTCCAAAGAAAAATGGAAAAATTTTGAGCAACACAAATACGAGAATGAATTCCAGATTCCTTTTAGAATCAATACTGTTGACAGATTCCAAGGTATGGAGAGAAATATCATAATAATATCAACAGTGCGAAGCAATATTCAAATAGATGAGAAAGGTAAGGAACATAAAAACGAACTCTACCCGTTTGCATTAGGTTTTGCCCGGGAATTACAACGTGTTAATGTTGGCTTCTCACGTGCAAAGAGGCTGCTTATTGTTGTTGGTAACGAAAAGCATTTCGCCAACAAACCAGAATATGCAGAAGCCATATCAAAAATGCACAGAGTAGATGTTAAACAACTAAAAAATCTGTAATTAATTATGAGTAAAAGGCTTTCAAAAATATCTAGAGAACTGAAAATTGGTATAACAGCAATCGCTGATTTTCTAAATAAGAATGGTTATCAGTGTGAGGAAGACCCAAATGAGACAATTAATGATGAAATAGTTGAATTTATTTATTCTAACATAAAAAGCTATATATCAGGAGATAATGTTGAAGGTGGTGTTATAAAGTTAGAGCAAATCAAATCAGACAAAACTGACAAGGTTCCAATTCCGTTGGAGTTAAAGATTGTAGATGCAGCAAGCAAACAGAAAAAACTAATAGAACGAATCATAGGTTTTTCCGACTTTGATTGGCATTACACCATTACAAAATTCAACGGAGTTTGTTCCCAACCTGTTAATTTTAATCTCTTTGACGAAGCAATTTGTGCTATATTGCTAAAAGGTGAGACCTCGGCAAAATCAATCGGCAAAATATTGGGGTTTGATATAGAAACAGACCCTGCTGAAAGAGAAATACTTTTGTCTGCCATACGCGATTTGATAAAAGATGAAATGATTGACGGAGACGAAAGTGTATATTGGTTGACTGATACGGGAAGAGAATATGCAAATAATGGAGTTAAGTTTTCTACTTTTGAAAGAGACTTCGAGTTATATATTGATGCTACTGGAAGTTTAAGGGAAAGTGCAAAAGAAGTCTTTAGTAAACTAAAAAGTGAAAAACAAAATACTTTTCAACGAGAGAATCTTCCTCAAAACATTGAGGATGTAAAACCATTAGCCGAGGTTCAAGCTCCAGAAATTCATTTTCCTGCAAAAAAATTCATTCTTCAATCGTGTCAGCCGATAGGTGCTGAAGGTTATATTGCAAAAGTATGGGTTGTTTTATTGGAAAACTTTAGAGATAATACTATCCGGTCTCTTGTATATGACGAAAAACAGGATGCAATTATTGAATCTTTATCTGAATCATTTGACTCATTAGAGGAAGAAAGAAACAAACTGCTTGATAAATTACTTAGCGAATCAGAAGAAGACGATTTTACTGTAGAAAGCACAATTGAACAAAAGCAAGAAAGCCAAATTCTATCTGAGAAAGAACTTATTGAGAAGCAAAAAGAGATTGATACAGCTATAGCGAACAACGATGTAGACAAAATTGTTTCTATCCACAAGGAAATAGTGGAGGTTAAACGACATTTCAACTCTTTGGAGTTTGAAGTCGAATTGAAACGTTTGTTTGATGAAACCTCGGATGAACTGTGGATAATTAGTCCTTGGATTAAAAAATATGCTACTTTTAGAAGGATACCATTCTTTGAAAACTACTTAAGAAAAGGCGGTCGGATTTTTGTCGCTTTTTCATTGCCGGAAAAAGAGGACACTTGGAATTATGATAGAAGTAATAGTTTTGTCGTATCAAGAACTAACGAGAAAGGAGAAAAAGAGATAATGGCAGATGAAGAAGCTTTGATAAAATTACTTGAATTAGAACAGAAATACCATAATTTCTACATACATCAACTTCCTGCATTTCACTATAAACGTGTTTGGTTAAGAACAAAAGAAGGCAAAGACCTATATTATACAGGCAGTTATAATATTCTTTCTTTTTTTGTAAAGCAAGGATTACAAAATTACAGACAAGAGGAAATGTCTCGTTTGGACTGGAATTCTGAAAATGATGAAGAATATGAAAATATCTTTTTGAAATTTGGAGAAAAATATTTGAATAATAACGTTGATTCATTGAATGAATTGTGTCAATCAAAAGCCCCAATAGACAAAGATTTTCTCCAAAAAATCAAAGGAGCAAACTACGGAAAAATTAAAGTTTTTTTGAATAAAGGCTATGGTGTGTTTGACGATAAATTTGCTGAAATTGAACAAACTAAAGAAGACAATCTCAATCATTTCAAAAAGATTTATTATACTGAACAATTGAAAAAGATAAAAGCAGATTTGACAGATGTAAAAGATAAAACCATACCATTTGAAAAGAGGAGGAGTTTTCAAAGTCAACTGAATATATTAACTAATGAATACCCTGACATTAGTCGAACGGAAGAATTTTCAAGTGTGGTAGAAATGCTGAATAACATAAAGGTTTTTGAAGCATCTAATTATAATAGACAGAAGAAAGGACAGTTTAAAAAGAAAAAGAGTAAATAAGATGTCAAGATTTGAAACTTCAAAATTTGTACGAAACCTATCGATAATGAGAATCGATTGCCTACTCCTGTCTTGTGACAAGATGAACTAATAATATTTGTAAGAAGGTGATTCTTTGTTTTTTGCGGACTGCCGTGTTTCCATTAATAAATCTGCTTCCATTGGTGCTCACCCTGGGTGCAATCGTTACCTTTACAAGGCCTGGAATTGGTAGTCACCTCAAGACCACGTTTCGAGCAACGGAATCCATGTTGGGTGCCGTATTCACATACCTTCATCCATCCATGGTAGCCTTGTGTGCAACGGCCTGAATTAGGGCCAGGTTTGGTCCATTCCGTGGCTCTCACCAAAGTACGACAGAACTTGCAATAGTATAGATATTCAGGTTCACGATAGGTTTTTTGAGGTTGGGAATAGGTCGGCTGTGGTTGCTCCACAACGACATCCTGCTCCTCATACATAGTGCCGTTTTCATCCCACCAATCTCTCTGCTCCCCGCCTTCATAACCCAAAGCAGTGTACTTTGGCTGTATTTCGTTGAAAAAGCGAAAAGCCTGTTTCGTGGTCATCTTTTGTTCATTGATCTTTTCGTCAAGTTCAAGAACCTTTTGCCAGTCGCCAGCCCTTCCAGCGACCAACAATTCGTCCATCAGTTTGTCGGGGTCAGGAGTGGTTTGCTCCCCAGATTTGCCAGCACCCTGTCCACAGGATGCAATTAACACTAAAGCCATTGCAAGCATCAAAATTTTGCCAAGTTTCTTCATCTTTTTACCGTTTTGATTGAACTTTGATTTACTTTCCTGCAAAAGTAAACAATTGTTTCCATTCATCTCATTTGGAATAGAAAAGGACACAAAAACCACTGGTATACAATAGTTTGAAATCGTAAATAATCGTAAAGAAGCCTCAAAAGCCAAACAAATCGCGGTAATATCTGGCCGCTGGCGATGGGGATTCAAGCTGTTGAGCAACCTTTTTACGGTTGGCGTTTTTGGCCAAATTATCATCGGCAAAAAGTCGTCCCAAATCATTCCACGAAAGCCCAGAACGATACAAGCCATAGAAAAGCAACTGCCCCGCCTTGCTCCGCACCGCTTTCAGGTGTTTGCCCTGCCTGCAAATGTAATTCCTACTCAACAAACCATCCAACAATTCCATCAGATTGCGCTTGCCCCTTGCCGTCGAAATCACAATGTCATACTTATGGAAAACTCTATAAATCAAATCATTCAACTCCAATTTGGACATCTTGACTGACAAATAATCCGATGGACTCAAAGATTGGCCTTTCAATAAGTTTTTATGGCGGAGATAGAGCTTTTCGTTGCCCTGTTCGAGACAAACCTTTTCGTGGGCTTCACCATCGAAATTTATCAACAAAGCTTGCTCCTTCTCCACAATGGAACTTAAATTCGAGCAACCAGACACATCAAACACCAGTTTGTCGCTGTCTTTCACATCCAGCAACAGCAAAACGCGACATAGTTTATTATCAGCTAATGCTTTAAGACACGTTTTCAAAGTATCATTGGCTTTAGTAAGATAAAGAATGACAACGTCAGTGTCATCAAAAAAGCCAACTTTGCCCAAATCGAACCACGACAATTCAGTCAGCTGGCCGCTCACATCAATGGCCTTGGTGTCAGCAATTTCCAGAGGAAATGAAGACGCGCACCTGAAGTCTTCGGCCAGTTCTTTTAGATGGGGTTCAAAAGCACCTACCAACTTGTTTAAATCCTGTTTTGCAGGCAGCTTTCCTATTAGGAATGACATTAATTCGTTATCCCAAATGTTGTGTTGTGCAGTTTCCGCCATTTCGGATGTCAGTTTCAAATCTTGGGAAGGAACAAACTGGCGGAAACGCGCCTTTTGCAAAGCATTGAGCATAAGTCGGGCGGCCTTGGCCTCATCATCAGGGCAAAAAGCCAATCGGAAGTCGTCAAACAATTCATTCGGCGATTTCTTTGGCTGCACCTTATATAAATAGCGGTTGACGGTCAAAGTTTCGGAACGGAAATCATCGAAATGGGTCAAACCTTTGATTTCGCCATCGGCAATTTTCTTGTCCAACAACGTTTTCAAGGCAGCGTTCCAAACCAACAGTACTTCGGGTTTCACGGTCTCCAATAATTCTTGGAAAGCATCCCAATCCTCAGAGCGATAGTTCAAACCTTCCTCTTCGTATTCAGGCACTTGTGGCGATGGACAGAAATACTGCAAATAATTGGCGAAAGCCACCTGATCCCATAACGCCGTTTTTTCGGCTTCGGTGCAGCCGTCGGCTTTGCCCAACATCAGTTTCGTGAAATAGGAATAAGTCGGATAGCGGTCGTATTCCTCCAAAAACGTGTCGATTTCGATACGGTTGCTCTGCGAAAGGCGCAAGTCGTGGCGGTCGCCGTAGGCAGGGCATTTAGTATCATAACTTGCGCAATTTCTTTGTATTACGCAATCTTCATAGTGTGGGCATTGTTTGAGCGTGCAATGATGCTTCACGCCCAAGACAAGGGTTCGGTAGCCCTTGAAGCCCTCTTGATAATGCTGTCCTATGCGCGGGAGGAAGAACATCGGCTTTGTTTTGACGGCAAAAATAGACAATTCTTCCCATTTTTCGCAAAAAGCAAAGATAATCTGCTGCTAAGTCCTCAAAAAATCGACTTAGCAGCATGTTATCTCACATTTTTTGCAGATTCTATGCTGTTAAGTGCAAAAAAAAACGACTTAGCAGCAGATAATCCGAAATAATTTCGTTTCTTTGCAGCATTGAACGAAAAACGACATCCTTATGCTGATTGGACGCAACGAAGAAAGAAGAGAACTCCTTGAACTGTTGGAGAAAGACGAGTCGCAATTCTGCGCCGTTTACGGGCGGCGGCGCGTGGGCAAGACCTACCTCATCAAGGAAACTTTTGAGAACCATTTCGCATTTTACCACACGGGCGTGGCCAACGCCGACAAAAAGGAGCAACTGACCGAGTTTCGTGAGTCGCTGCGGCGTGCCGGACTGAAACGCTGCAAGATGCCGCGCACTTGGTTTGAGGCCTTCCACCTCCTTGAAGCGGTTTTGGAGCAATCGCCCGACAGGAAAAAAGTGGTTTTCTTGGACGAACTTCCTTGGATGGACACACCCAAGTCGCAGTTTGTCAGTGCATTGGAGCACTTTTGGAACGGCTGGGCCAATATGCGCAACGACATCGTCCTCATCGTTTGCGGCAGCGCCACCTCGTGGATCATCAAGAAAATCATCCGCGACCACGGCGGGCTGCACAACCGCCTGACCGACCAAATCTACCTGCGGCCTTTCTGCCTCGGCGAATGTGAGCAATACGCCCAATCGCTGCAAATCAGCATGACGCGCAAAGACCTCACCGAAGCCTATATGATATTGGGCGGCATCCCGTATTATTGGAGCCTCTTGCGGCGCGGCGAGAGTCTTTCGCAAAACATCGACCGCCTGTTTTTCAGCGAAAACGGCCGCCTCTCCCACGAATTTGAGGCTTTATACGACTCGCTGTTCAAGAAGCCCGCGCCCTACATCAGTATCGTCACCGCCCTGGCGACCAAAAAAGCCGGGATGACCCGCAAGGAACTCCTCGAAAACACTGGCCTCGACGACAACGCCGTCTTCATCCGCGCCCTTGAGGAATTGGAGCAATGCAACTTCATCAGAAAATACCAAATCCTCGGCAAGAAACAACGCGACGCGATTTACCAACTGATGGACAACTTCACGCTGTTTTATTTCCGCTACCTCACAAGCAACATAAAAAAGGACAACCACTTCTGGTCCAACAACTTATCCTCGCAACTCCACTCCACTTGGGCAGGCTTGGCTTTCGAGCGTGTCTGCCTATGGCATTTGCCGCAAATCAAAGAGGCTTTGGGCATTGGTGGCGTGGTCAGCACGGCACAATCGTGGCACACCGAAGCCACCAAGGAACACGATGGCGCACAAATCGACCTGCTCATCGACCGCAACGACGGTGTCATCAACCTTTGCGAAATGAAGTTCTCAAACGACACCTATCAAATTGACAGCGAGGAAGATAAAAACCTCAGAAGACGGAAATCCGTGTTCCAGCAAGTCACAAAGACCCGCAAGGCCATTCATACCACGATGATTACCACCTACGGCGTGGCCCACAATGCTTATTGGAACAGCATCCAATCCGAAGTGAAAATGGACGATTTGTTCAAAGAATACCGATAATCTGCTGTTAAGTCCTCAAAAAATTGAGTTAGCAGCAGGTTATCGTGCATTTTTTGCAGATTATCTGCTGCTAAGTCCTTAAAAAATCGGGTTAGCAGCAGATAATCGGATTTTTTTGTGGAAAAGAACACTTTAACGCCTATTTCCCATACTCCGCCATCACTTCTTCCCGCTCGATTTGCTTCTCGCCCCAGTCGTCCATCAGATTTTGTAGTTCTTCTTTCTTCTTTCCGTAGGCCCAATACCAATCGTTATCTATCTTGGTTTCAGGGTGTTGCTCAGGGTTGGCCATGATTTTGTCTTGTTCGGCAAGTTCGGCTTCGAGTTTGCCGATGGCTTCCTCCAAGCGTTGGATTTCCTTATCGACCTTGCGGAGTTTGGCATCGATTTGTTTCTTGCGTTCGTAGTTGATTTTGTTTTGCGAAATAGGTTCGGCAGCGACTTTTTGTGGTTGTTGCTTGGCGGCAATCTCCAACTCTTTCAAGTGGTTGAGGTTCTTCTGCTCCAAGAAGTCATAGATGTCGCCGATGTATTCCTTGATGTTCGGTTTGCGGAACTCATAGACCTTGTTGGTCAAGCCTTGAAGGAAATCACGGTCGTGGGAAACGATGATTAATGTGCCGTCGTATTGAATCAGGGCGTTTTTCAGGATGTCCTTCGAGAGCATGTCCAAGTGGTTGGTCGGCTCGTCCAAGACCAACAAATTGGTTGGGAAAAGGAGCATTTTGGCCAAGGAAAGACGAGCTTTCTCGCCACCGGAGAGCACTTTCACTTTCTTGTCGATGTCGTCGCCACGGAAGAGGAAAGAGCCGAGTAAAGCCTTCACCTTCAAGCGCATATCGCCCACAGCCACATCGTCCAAAGTCTCAAAAACCGTCTTGTTCATGTCGAGCATATCCTGCTGGTTCTGTGCATAATACCCAATCTTGACCTCGTGGCCAAGTTTTACCTCGCCCTCGTGGTCAAGAACACCGCAGATGATTTTCGACAAAGTGGACTTGCCCTCGCCGTTGCGCCCCACAAAAGCAATCTTTTCACCTCGCGGAATCAGCAAGTTAATGTCTTTTAGGATAACTTTGTCGCCGTAGGATTTGCCCACATGGTTCAATTCAAGCGTCACCTTGCCAGAGTGTGGCGCAGGCGGAAACTTGAAGTGGATGGCCGTGCTGTCGATGTCGTCGATGACGATTTCATCCATTTTTTCAAGGAGTTTCACGCGGCTTTGCACCTGCTTGGCCTTGGTCGCCTTGTAGCGGAAACGCTCAATGAACGCCTCGATGTTCTTGATTTCGCGCTGCTGGTTTTCGTAAGCCGAGCGTTGCATGTCCACACGTTCCTCGCGCAGACTGACGTAATCGGAATACGGCACTTTATAATCGTAAATCTTGCCATTCGAGATTTCCACCGTGCGGATGGTGATGTTGTCCAAAAAGGCGCGGTCGTGCGAAACCATCAATATCGCGCCGTAATAGGCCTTCAAGAAACCTTCAAGCCATTGAATGGACTCAATGTCAAGGTGATTGGTCGGCTCGTCTAAAAGTAAAAGGTTGGGCTTTTTCAACAAGATTTTGGCCAATTCCACACGCATTTGCCAGCCATTGCTGAACTCGCGCATGGGGCGTTGCATATCCTCGTGACCAAAACCCAAACCCACCAAAATCCGCTCCGCCTCGCCCTCGATGGAGTTGCCGCCGAGCAAGGCCAAACGGTCATTGAGGTTGTTCAACTTCACGATAAGTTTCTCGTATTGAGGGCTTTCATAATCTGTGCGGTCGGCCAGTTCCTGTTGAAGACGTTCCAAGTCGCGCTCCATTTGATGGTATTCGTCGAAGGCGGTCAGGGCTTCGTCCAAAACGGTTTTCTCGCTGTTCACGTTCTTCTCTTGGGGCAGATAGCCAATCGTAACACCTTGTGGGACAATCACATCTCCTTTTGAGGGTTGCTCCATACCGCAAATCAGCTTCAACAGCGTGGTCTTGCCCGCACCGTTTTTGCCAACTAAGCCGATGCGGTCTTTCTCGCGAATCAAAAAGGAAATGTCGGTGAAGAGGTCTTCACCGGTGAAGTGCATACTCAAGTTTTGAATGGAAATCATGGCTTACCGTTTTAGGCGGCAAAGATAAGGAATTTGACTTACATCATCTTCTTGTGCCTGAAATAGACATAGAACGCGGCAGCCACCACGGCCATGAATCCCATGATGCCCCAGAAGGCCCACGCTGATTCTTGGAAAGGCAATTTCACATTCATGCCATAAAGGCCAGTGATAAAGGTCAAAGGCAGGATGATGGTCGAAACGAGGGTCAGGATTTTCATCGTTTCGTTGGTCTTGTTGGTCTGCATCGAGTCGAAGGTCATCGACAGGCCTTCAATCAGTTCCTCGTAGTCCTCGGTCATGTCCCACACCTTTTGCAGGTAGTCGAGGATGTTGCCCCAGTAGTCTTCCATGTACTCCACATCGTCGGTGAAACCTGTAACCTTGCCAGTTTCAAACAGGTGGAAGAGTCGTAGTTGCGGCTTGAAAATGGTGTTGATGAGGATAAGGTTCTTGCGTGTCACGCTGATGCGCTCGATGATTTTCACCTGCTTTTCCTGAAGCAGTTCGCGGTTGATTAATTCCACGTCGAGGCCGACCTTGCGCAGCAGATAGACCGATTCGGTCATCAGTTTTTCGAGGATGCGGTAGAGCAGCAGGTCTGAAGTCTTGAGGTTCAAGTCTTCTTCGTTTTGGACGCGTTCCTCGTATTCCTCGAAAAGTTGCGACACGCCCCAAGGGTTTTTCTCGATGGAGATGATGTAGTCCTTGCCCCAAAAAATCTTCACCTCCTTGATTTTCACGAACTTGTTCTGACGGTCGAAATTGGGAAAATGCAAAATGAGAAAATAATAATCGTCGTAAATGTCGATTTTCGGGCGTTGGTTCACCGACTTGCAGTCTTCGATATCCAAGGGGTGGAAATGGAAACGGTCCTTGAGGAATTCAAAGTCTTCCTCGGTTGGGTTGTTGAGATGACGCCAGGTCAAGTTCCCGATTTTCAGGCTGTTAATCATAGGCCTACCCCCTTTCTTTTAAGTGAATACTGCGTTTTACATCGGCGGAAAATTTGTTTCGCGCCGCGAAAATAGTGTTTTTCTTTGAAAAAACGGGAGTAAATTTTTCAAAAAATGAAAAATTGCTGTCAGAATTTGGAAAATTATTCCTACTTTTGCGGCAAAATATGAAAATTCATACAAATCATAAAAATCAATATTATGGAAGCAGAAAACGGAAAATTCATCTTCGGAGTAGTGAAGGTGGGCGAGCGGGGACAAATCGTCATCCCAAAGGAAGCTCGCGAGGTTTACGGCATCAATGCGGGCGACAGTCTGTTAGTGCTTGGCGATTCAAAAGGCATGGCTGTCGTGAAAACCGAGATTTTTCAGGACAAAATCGATGAAATGTTAGGAGGAAACTGACCATGGAACGCAAGCATTGGATTGACAATCTGCGCTGGGCTACAGTGCTTTTGGTGCTGTTTTACCACGTCATTTATTTCTACAACAACAAGGGCGTGTTTGGCGGCATCGGCGGTTTCGGAGATTATCCAGAATGTCGTCAGTATCAGGATGTTGTGATGTATATCCTCTATCCCTTTTTTATGCCGCTGCTGTTCATTTTGGCGGGCATCGGATCGCGTTATGCGTTGCAAAAGCAATCGGCCAAGGAGTGGTTCAAGGCACGCACCCGCAAACTGTTGGTGCCGGGCACGATAGGCCTTTTCGTGTTCCAATGGATGACGGGTTATTTCAACTC
>CADAVB010000017.1 GCA_902791165.1 uncultured Bacteroidia bacterium | reverse complement strand
CTGCGGCGATGATACTGCGCGAAAGCGTGGGAAAGTAGTCCGCCGCCCACCCACAACACCAACCCCGATAACTTTTGTTGTCGGGGTTCGGTGGTTTTTTATTATCTTTACAGCCTCAAATTATGCCCATGCGAAGAAACTATATTATCCTACTTATCGCATTATTTTACAGCATTTTAGGTTTTTCACAAGAAGCCTCACAAGAATCCATTGTGTCCCAAAAACCACGCCCCACCCCTGCCCTTCCCATCGATTCCACCTTTGTTACCTACAACCATTTCTCATTCGATAGCATTTTTCTCAACACAAACAAGGTCATCGACACGCTGACTTTCCATGCCTCAAACCATGAGATTCTGGAACGCTGCAACACCGTTTTCAGTACATTAAGCAACACAGGTCTTGCTCACAAATCAATGAGATTCAACTATTTGAAACAGATTGGATTCGATATGAACCTGCCCGCCTTTTCAACATACCTTCAAAACGAGCAAAACCTGGTTTCATACCAATCCGTCCTACCCTACTCCGAAATCCGCTATGTGATGACGAGCGGCGACAAAGAACAACACCTTAACTTCAAGTTCGGAAGACAGTTCACCCCTCGCCTATCCGTGTCGTTTGCCATCAACTCCGACTATTCGCCTGGTTCGTTCAGAAACAACAAATCGCAGAACAACTACATTTGGTTCAACACCCGCTATATTACTGAAAGCCAACGCTATGGATTTACTGCCTATTTTTATCGAAACAAACTCGAAACGCAGGAAAACGGCGGTATCGTGAACGACGAAAACTACACTTCGCACACTGAAACAGACAATTCTGTGATTGGCACCAACCTTTATGATGCTAGCAACTTCGTCACCACTTTAGGAGCAGGGTTGGAACATTATTTCAACTTGTTGCCCCAAACCAAGCAAATCAAGATTGAAGAAGAAACTGCCTCTCCCCTTTCGACTGACAGCTTAAACATTGATTCTCTATTATTTACAAACGACAGCATCTCGGATTCCATTGCCGTGCACTATGAAACCCAAACACGAAAGTTCACCCTTGGCCGACTTTGCCACCAGTTTAACTATCAACGCAACAAATTGATTTACAACGAGTCATCCCCTTCTGTGGCGTTTTATCTTCCTTTCGACACTTTGTTCAACATCTCAAAATCCACCGACAGCATTTATGTACATGCCTTCCGCAATACGCTGAAATGGAGCAGTTTGGGTTACCAAAAATACAACGACGACATTCCGTTCTACCTTTATGCTGGCATGACACACGGTTTCTACAACCTGAAACAATACGACTATTTTGAAGACAGCACCCTTTCCATCAAACACTATAACCAATTGAGTATCAACGGCGGGGTTATTGTCAATTTGTTCAAGTCCACGCGCATCACGGGACAAGCTGAACTTATCACCTTGGGCTACCAAATCGGCGATTTTGACATCAAAGGACAATGGAAGCAATTTCTTGGAACTTCGAGCAAGAACTTGGGAGTTGCTACTTTCGATGTGGAGGTTAAACGCCAGAGCGCCAGTTGGTTTGAGGAAAGATTTTATTCCAACCACTTCCGTTGGGAAAACGATTTCAACGCCGCAACCTACCTCGATTTCAACCTGAAATACCAATACAAAAACTACAGCGTGGGCATCAAGCAAACCAGCATTTCCAATTACATCTATTTCGGTACCGACGCTCGCCCCGCCCAATTCGACGGGATGTTCAGCATCCGCGAGGCCTATATGAGTTTCTACCAAAAGCTGTGGCGCTTTGAAATGGAAGGTTTTGCTTGTGTACAAAAAGCGAGCAATGAGGAAGTTCTGCATTTGCCGCTGTTTTTGGGCAGGCTGAAAGTGGCCTATTCACAGCCCGTTTTCCGCAAGGCCGCCACCCTACAACCTAGCCTCACAGTGCAATATTTCACCA
This sequence comes from uncultured Bacteroidia bacterium, assembly GCA_902791165.1. GTDB lineage: Bacteria > Bacteroidota > Bacteroidia > Bacteroidales > F082 > Limimorpha. The sequence goes on along the minus strand of CADAVB010000017.1, from coordinate 26,702 downwards.
AATACCTCGCCGATGCCTATATGCCTGCCACACGCACGTTCTATTTGCAAAACGAGGTCGAAATCGGCAATTACCCCTTCATTGATTTTGCTGTTTCCATTAAAGTAAAAAAAGCCGACATCTTCGTGAGTTACAGCAATATGTTCCTGCTGTCGGGCAACTACGATGCCTTCATCGCGCCCCACTATCCCATGCGCGGCAGCAAGGTTTTCTTTGGTGTCAATTGGAGATTATTCAACTGATAAATAGCTGATACACAATATGGAAAAACAACAATTCACCTACGACTATCCACGACCAGCAGTAACCACTGACTGCGTGGTTTTCGGCCTTGACGAATCAACCCTTAAAGTGCTGCTCATCGAGCGGGGAAAGGAACCTTTCAAGGGCTGTTGGGCCTTCCCTGGCGGCTTCCTCAACATGGACGAGACAGCAGAACAATGCGCGGCGCGCGAACTGAAAGAGGAAACAGGACTGGATTTGCACGACATGAAACAAATCGGTGCTTTCTCCGACGTAAACCGCGACCCTCGAGGCCGTGTCATCACCATCGCGTTTTATGCGCTTACAACAGTTTCAGCGGTGCAAGGCAGCGACGATGCCGCACAAGCCAAGTGGTTTGCCCTCAACAACTTACCACAACTCACCTTCGACCACGACCACATTTTGCGCGAGGCACGAATGAAACTCCACGAAGAGCTTTCCAAAGGCCGCATCACGCCCGAGCGCATCACGAGTCTTGGTTGGAACGAGATTTTCGTTTTCGGCAGCAATTTGGAAGGCGCACATGGTGGCGGCGCGGCGCGAATCGCCGTGGAGAAATTTGGTGCCATTTGGGGACAAGGCGTTGGTTTGCAAGGGAAAAGTTACGGCATTCCCACCATGCAGGGCGGTGTGGAAACCATCAAACCCTACGTGGATGAGTTCATTGCTTTTGCCAAGCAGCATCACGAACTGACCTTCCTTGTGACACGCATCGGTTGTGGCATTGCGGGCTTCACGACGGAAGAGATTGCGCCGTTGTTTGCCGCTGCCATCAATGAGAAGCATATTCACTTGCCACTGGATTTTTGGACGAAGTTAATTTAACAAAAAAACTTCGTTTATTCCTTTCTTATTTCGCGCGAAGCACAGCAAACGCTTTCCCTAGATGCTCCGTGATGTCGGAAGCAATCAACGCCTCCTGCCCGATTTCCTCGGCGGCAAGGTCGCCGGCGAGGCCATGGAGATAGACACCCAACACGGAGGCTTCCTCGGGCGAATAGCGTTGCGCCAAGAGTGAAAGAATGATGCCTGTCAGCACGTCGCCGCTGCCAGCCGTGGCCATACCGGGGTTGCCCGTCGTGTTGAAGAAGACGGTGCCATTGGGCATCGCAACGGTGGTGTGTGCGCCTTTCAAGATGACGACAAGGTTGTATTTGGTGGCCATCTCGCGCTGTTTCTCAAGACGTTCAAACGAGGTCGCAGACTTCCCCACCAAGCGTTCAAACTCCTTGGGATGCGGTGTCAATATCGTTTTTGAAGGCAAGAAAGCGAGCCAAGTCGGGTTGTCGGAGAGGATGTTCAAGGCATCGGCATCCATGACTAACGGCACTTGCACTTCTTGAATCAGGCGTTTCAAGGCGCGGACGGTTTCCTCCGCCTTGCCCAAACCTGGACCTACACCCACTGCGGTATAAGCATCCAATTTACCCAACATCGAAAAGCAGGTTTCGGAGTCGTCTGAGTCAATCATGGCCTCGGGGATGGCTGTCTGCAAAGGCAGTTGCGCCACCTTGGGCAAATGTACGCTCAAAAGCCCCACACCCGTGCACATACAGGCTTTCGCGCCGAGCAAAGCCGCGCCCGTCTTGCCTTCGGAGCCGGCAATCAGCAGAGCATGGCCGTATGTGCCTTTGTGGGAATATTTCGTGCGGTTGTGCAGTATCGGCTTCACCATCGCCTTGACGGTCAGCAGGTTGTTGGTCTCCACTTCATCAAGATAGCGCGGGTGCAGACCGATGTCCAAGACCTCGAAACGGCCCACATACGGGTCGTTTTCGGGCAACAAGAAAGCCAGTTTGGGGTTTTGGAAGGTCAGCGTGTAATCGGCCTTGAAGATGAAGCCCAGGGCGCTGGGCTCGTCGGCGAAGAGGCCCGAGGGGATGTCGATGGCCACGCGGATGGCCTTGCTTTGGTTGAGGTAGGCAATCAGGTCGGCGGTCACGCCCTGCGGCGGACGGTTGAGACCAGAGCCAAAGATGGCATCGACCACCACATCGTTGGTATCGACTTTCGGGAAATCGTCCTCGGTGAGGATGTCGAACATCGGTACCTTGGTCTCGTTCACGAGGCGGTAGTAGTTCACCTCGCAGTCGTGGCTCATGCGGTCGCTGTAACGCACCATAAACACCTGCGGGACAATCTCTTGCTCATTGAGCAATCGAGCCACCACGAGGCCGTCGCCACCGTTGTTGCCCATGCCGCAGAAGATCTTGATGGTCTTTTCGCGCGGCGCACGGCGATAAAGCCATTCGAAGACCTTGGTAGCCGCGCGTTCCATCAAATCAATGGACTCAATGGGTTCGTTTTCTATTGTGTATTTGTCCGCTTCGCGGATTTGTTGTACTGACAATATCTTCATCTTATTCGTAGTATTCATACCGAAACACATTGAAATAATACTCCCAATTCTGTGTCGTTGGCATCCATTGAATATGTGCTATACAGTTTCCGTGTTCGTCATAAAAAAACAGGCTTTCATGGTCAAACTCAAGATTCTCGCCCAAATAAACAGCATAATATGACCAGAATCCTGTATCTCGAAAATACTTCCAAACCCTTTTATAACGCCCTGGATTAATATGCTTGTCTGTTTTTTCTTCTTCAACGACCCTACCCCTGTCATCATATTTCTTCTTGATTATTAAATAAGGGGACGATGCTTTATCTTCATATTTCTCAAATACTTCTTCAATAGGAAAACCTTTCGAATTGCGGATAATTCTTCTTTCACACTTCTTTTTACTTTTTTCCTTAGTCGTGGCAAGCGTATTGCCATAACGAGAAACCATCTGCCCGGTTGAGTCCGTTTCTTGCCAAACGGTGTCCTTGCTAATCAGTGAACTCATCCATTTCACCTCTTTACGGGTTTCTTTTATTATACTGTCATTCTTATCGTATTTGTATCTTGTTTTGCATTCATAACGAGGAATATCCTCCCCCCGATCGTATTTCTGCTCGGAAATGACATTTCCTTTTGAATCATATTCGTAATATCCACTTCTGTTACCTTCTTTCCTGTTATCAAAACTCTCTTTTTTCTTTAAAACACCGTCCTTGTCATAGTCATATTTTTCAAGGATAAGAACTGAATCCTTTTCAGTATCCTTGTATATGTATTCCAAAAGACGACTATCCAAATCATATCTCCATTGATGAATACGATTCCGATATTTTCTTTCCACAAGCCGACCAACTTCATCATACTCAAAAAAAATGGTGTCTTTTGGCACATCCTCCTCAACAATACTCCTTTTCAATATCCGACCCGAATCATCATATTCATTTATATATTGGGCATCATGCAATTTCGTGAATTGTCCCAACGAGTCGTATTCATGAATAGTATTGTAATAAGAGTCTTTTTCTGTTTTGATGCTATCGGCAAACCGAATCATCCTATCCACATCAAAATCGCAATGATAGAATCGGTTCATAAATTCATCATGGTTAATAGAATCGCTTATATCAAAATCATAGGAAAACAACTCGTATTTCTTGACCTTGCCTTGAAAATAATCAAATTCCCAGCCCGTTTCTTGGCCAATGGCGTTACTTGCCAAAGCAATTATGACAAAACATAATATGTTTTGAATCAATTTCATTACCATTCCTTATTCAACTATTTTAGAATCTTCATTTTAGCCGAATTTGCGCAAAAATACAAATAAAATCACCATAAAAACAACAAAATCCCAAACAACAATTGGAAAAAAGTTGCAAAAAAGGTATTGAAATACTGGAAAAAAGTTGCAGAAAAGTATAATAAACTACTGTTGATTAAACATTTAGATCAATCATCATTTTCTCCAGTTTCTCTTTCCCTTCAAACAATACCCCCGTAATTCCCATAGCATTCGCTGCCGCCACATTATTCGGATTATCATCGATAAACGCCGTCTCCTCAGCCTTGATGCCGAAGCATTGCAAGGCCAATTGGAAAATCTTCGGGTCGGGCTTCATCCCCCGCTCGATACCCGAAATCACCATGTCCTCCATGAGGTTGAGGACGGGATATACCGGCCGCACCAAGGCGAAGGTCTCCTCCGACCAGTTGGACAGTCCAAACACACGGAAGCCATTGGCTTTCAACTCCTTGATGTATTCCTCCATACCGGGAATCTGTCCGCCCATCATTTTCATAAACTCGCCGTAATACAGCTCGATTTCCTTCTTCCATTCGGGATGCTCGGCGATGAGTTCAGCAACGCCTTCCGCAATGGGTTTCCCATTGTCGTGCTGGGCATTCCATTCGTAGGTGCAGATGTGCGTGAGGAACCATTCGGCCTTCTCCACATCGCCGAAATAAGGGTCATAGAGGTAATGCGGGTTCCAGTCTAAGAGTACGCCGCCGTAGTCGAAAATTAGGTTTTTAATCATAGTCAGTTCTTTTCGTTGATTTGTTTTTGTTCGTCTTCTTTTGCTGCTTTCAGTTTCATGGCCTCTTTCGCATTCAGCGAGGTCACCACGGGCTTCCCCGTTTTGGTTTCCAACTCCATGCGGGCGTGGCGGGCAATCTCGCCGCCTTGACGTGCCACATCCATGTGCTCGCCAAAAGTATCGGGGTTTTGACTTTCAGAAATATCCTTGGTGGAGAGTTCAGCCAGCATATTCAACACCAGTTCGCGGTTGGTCATGTTGTCGCGCAGGTTTTCTTTCTTCAAACCTTTGAATTGCTTGTATTCCTTGGCAGTCATGCCTGACCATGTGCTGTAAATGATGTCTGTCAAAGTCGCGAATTGAACTCCTTCCTGCAAACCTCGTTTCTTCCATTCATCGGTCAAGTCCTTTCGAATTTCGATCGACTTCAGCCGCTGGTTAATCCAAGCATCGGAATAGCCCAAACGCTTGTAGTCCATCATAGCCTGCTCAATGCTCAGTTCAGGGTCTTGCATTTGGTCAAGACGTTGTGCCGCCACCTGCGCCATCCATTGCTTGAAAGGCTCAGCCTTGGGTGATGGAATGGATTGGATTATTCTCAATATTCCTTCCATTGTGGCAAAATTGGTTTTTTGCTTACCTCCAGCGGTATCTACCGAAAGGGGGGTGACAATTTGTCCCCACCCTTCTGCAAGCATTGGGTCACGCTTTCGCATTTTCTTGATATAGTCAGTTGGATTGGCACTTTCAGTCAATACTGCCACCACATCAATCACTGAAAAATACCATTTCTCTGCCTCGTCGTCCCAAAGGGCGCGGACTTTCTTCTCCTCGAAAAGTTGTATTTTGTTGTGCTGGGTCATATATCTTAATTTGCTGCAAAGTTAGTGAAAAACAATATTCCAATATGGATTTTCTCGCAAAAAACAATATCCCAATATGGAAATCAAAAAACCAGCCTTGTTTTGCAAGGAATTCCGTATTTTTGCCGCTAATTAAAACTCATAAAACAATGAATTACGATAATACTCCAGACCCAATCCTCAAAATCAAAAACGGAAAATACGCTTTTGTCGATTCCTCGGGAAATGAAGTTTTCCCTTTCGTATATGATTATGCGTTCGATTATTCCGAAGGACTCGCTGTCGTGAAAAGTCTCGCTCACGTAGGTTTCATAAACAAGAAAGGAGATGTAGCGATTCCTTTAGAATATAGTTCTGCTAGGAGTTTTTCCGATGGGCTTGCCTGCGTAAAGAAAGACTTCAAATGGGGATTCATCGACAAACAGAACAATGTGGTCATTCCTTTTGTATACGATTTTGCTTGGAGTTTTTCCGATGGGCTTGCCTGCGTAAAGAAAAACGAAAAATGGGGTTTCGTTGACAAACAAGGCCATGTGGTTGTGCCAATTGAATACGACGATGCTTCTCCTTTTTCTGAAGGGCTTGCCTGCGTAAAGAAACACGGCAAAGAAGGATTCTTGGACAATCAGGGAGAAGTTGCCATTCCTTTGGAATATGATGGCGCTTACCGTTTTTCTTACGGGCTTGCCTGCGTATGGAAAAACGAAAAAAACGGTTTTATTGACAAACAAGGCAATGTGGCCATTCCTTTTGAATACGATGATGCTCAATGGTTTTCCGACGGACTTTCCCGAGTTTGTAAAAACAAAAAATGGGGTTTTATTAACACAAAAGGAATGGAAACCGTCCCTTTACAGTATGATTATTTGGTATTTGCACATGTTGGAGATCTATATTTGGTAGAGAAAAACGGCAAATACGGATTCATCAATATGCGAGGCGATGTCATCATTCCACTCGAATATGATGATGCCCACGACTTTTGCGACGGGTATGCCCGCGTGAGAAAAAACGACAAATACGGATTTATTGACCAACAGGGCAATATTGCAGTACCCCTTGAATATGATTTTGCTGGCGATTTTATTAGAGGTTTTGCTGTGGTTAGGAAAAATGGAAAATACGGATTCCTTGACACACAAGGCAAAGAGGCCATACCACTTGAATATGACAAGGCTGAAAGTTTTGATTCCAGAGGCCTTGCCATCGTGGAAAAAAACGGCAAAATGGAACATATCGACAAGCATGGAAATTATGTAAATGCATCTTTTATTGATTATGATGACTATTAACATGGAAAACAACATAGACTTCGCCCCGCAAATCGCGCAGGAACTCAACTTGGCCGCGCACCATGTGGCCAACGTCATCCGCCTCTTCGACGAAGGCGCCACCATCCCCTTCATCGCCCGCTACCGCAAGGAAATGACAGGCACAATGAACGAGGAAAACGTGGCCGCCGTGCAAAAACGCCTCGAGCAACTCGTTGAATTACAGAAACGCAAGGAAAGCGTCATAGCCTCCATTCGAGAACAGGAGAAACTCACGCCTGAATTGGAACAGAAGATACTGAACGCCAAGACCTTGCAAGAAGTTGAGGATTTGTATCTCCCCTACAAGCCCAAACGCCGCACCCGCGCCGCCGTCGCCCGCGAAAAGGGTTTGGAGCCGCTGGCCGCGCAAATCATGGCGCAAAACGTGGATATGGTGGACCGCCTCGCAGCGCGTTACGTCAATGCGGGCAAGGGCGTGAACGATGTGGAGGAAGCCCTGCAAGGGGCGAAAGACATTATGGCCGAGTGGGTTTCGGAGAACATCAACGGGCGCAACCGCATCCGCAAGATTTTCCATTTGCAGGGCGACATCAGTTCCGCCGTGGTGAAAGGCAAGGAAGAAGAAGGTAAGACCTACCAACAGTATTTCGACTTCCGCGAGCCGATTTCGCAGGCACCCTCGCACCGCCTTTTGGCCTTGTTCCGCGCCGAGGATGAGGGTATGGTGAAGCTGAAAATCAAGGTGGACGACGATTTTGCGCTCAATTCGTTGGAGAGCATTTTTCTGAAGAACGACAACGAATCTTCGGAACTCGTGCGCGAGGCCATCGCTGACTCGTGGAAAAGACTTTTGGAGCCTTCCATTGAGACCGAAATCCGCAATTATTATAAGGAGAAGGCCGACGAGACCGCCATCCGCGTCTTTGCCGAGAACCTCAAGCAGCTCCTCCTCGCTGCCCCCATGGGCCAAAAGCGCGTCCTCGCCATCGACCCAGGCTTCCGCACAGGCTGCAAGGTGGTGGTCTTGAGCGAGACAGGTGCCTTGCTACACAACGAGACCATTTATCCCCACCCGCCCAAGTCGGACACGGTGGGCGCCATGCGCAAAATCAAGAGTCTGGTGGATGCCTACCGCATCAAGGTCATCGCCATCGGCAACGGCACGGCGGGACGCGAAACCGAGGACTTTATCCGCAGCATCAAGTTCGACCGCGACCTGATGGCCGTGATGGTGAGCGAAAGCGGCGCGTCGGTGTATTCCGCCTCCAAAATCGCCCGCGACGAGTTCCCCGACTACGACATCACCGTGCGCGGCGCGGTCAGCATCGGGCGAAGGCTGATGGACCCCTTGGCCGAATTGGTGAAAATCGACCCGAAAAGCATCGGCGTGGGACAATACCAGCACGACGTGGACCAAAAGAAACTCGGCGAGAGCCTCGACCAGACCGTGGAAAGTTGCGTGAACGCCGTAGGCGTGGAACTGAACACGGCCAGCCAGCAACTGCTGTCGTATGTGAGCGGCGTTGGCCCAAGTTTGGCCTCCAACATCATCCAATACCGCGAGAAACAAGGCGGTTTCAAGAACCGCAAACAACTCAAGGAAGTGCCGCGCCTCGGCGACAAAGCCTTCGAGCAATGCGCGGGTTTTTTGCGCATCCATAACGGTGAAAATCCCTTGGACCAAAGTGCCGTCCATCCCGAAAGTTACCATATCGTTGAAAAGATGGCCAAATCGCTGAACGTGAAGGTGAAAGACCTTATCGGCAACAAAGAACTCATCGCGAAAATCAAGCCGGAAAACTTCGTGGAAAAGGACTTCGGCTTGGAAACCATCAACGACATCCTCGGCGAGTTGGACAAACCCGGTCGCGACCCAAGAAAGACTTTTGAAGCCTTCGAGTTCGACAAGAACATCCGCGAGGTCAAGGACTTGCGTGCCGGAATGACCTTGAACGGCATCGTGACCAACATCACGGCTTTCGGCGCGTTTGTCGATATAGGCGTTCATCAAGACGGCCTCGTCCACATCAGCCAGATGGCCGACCGCTACATCAAAGACCCGAATGAAATCGTTCACCTGAACCAAAAGGTGAAAGTCAAGGTTTTGGAAGTCGATGTGAACCGGAATCGCATCAGTTTGACGATGAAATTGTAATTTTGCAGCGCTTTTGCAATAATTCAAGGCAAAATCAGTTAATCTTACAAATCTAATCAGAAAATGAAGAAATCCAGAATATTTGCCCTTTTGATGGCCGTGTTTTTGTCGGCTCCTACCCTACTTCACGCGCAAATCATTAAAGGTGAATTGTTTGCCGGAGCCAATGTCAGCCAAGTGGCTGGCGACGAATGTTACCGTTACCGCAAGATGGGCATCCATGCCGGCGCGGGTGCCTTGATTCCCATCACGAGCTTTATGGACATCGGGCTTGAAGTGCTTTTCAACCAAAAAGGTGCCTACAAGGGCGACTCCATCAACCCACATTTGGGTCTATTTACGGGTCGCTACAATCTTCGCCTGAATTACGCCGAAGTACCCGTTATGATTTACCTCACCGACAAGGATCGCTATAGCGTTGGCCTTGGCGTTTCGTATGGCCGCGTGGTGGGAATCCAGGAATACATCAACGAAAGCCCCACCAGCATCGGGTTGGGCGACGGATTGCTCCACTGGAAAGAAAACGAAGAGAACCTGCCCGACTTGAGTCAAGTGAACACCATAGAAGAACTGGCCACTATCGTGTACTCCTCTGGATTCCCCGAAAGCGAAGCCATTGAAACCCTGATACCTCGGGTGGTGGCCAATTCCAGCAATTACCGTGTTCGCGACTTCAACATCTGTGCTGACCTTCGCGTTCGCCTTTGGGAAGGCATTCACGCCGAGCTGCGCTACCAATATTCATTGGCTCCCATCAGGACGCGACTGTTCTACAAAGATGCCAACGAAACCATGCTGAAGACCGACGATATCAAGGTGCAGCCGCTGCAAAAACAATACAATGACTGCGTCACGTTGCGCGTGGTGTATATCTTCAACGAACGCCGAAGCAAGTCCAACAAAGAGGCGATGAAAAAACAGTAGTTAGTTTGGAGTTAGAAGTTTGGAGTTAAGAATTGTAGGGCTGTCACACCGTGGCAGCCTTTTTTATCACAAACCCAAATAATAGTCTTTCAGAAAAGTATTGTATTGCGTTGTGAAACGGTTGCTTTCATCGCGAATCGTAAAGGATTCCTCTTGAACAGCATTTGTTTTCCCCAAAACCAGTTCCAAATTGACACGATTGGGGGCTTTCCCATCAATCGGGATGATGGTCATACGTTTGCGCAAAAATAGGTCATATTTTTTTGCAATTTCAAGAAAATCAATCGATTCCACAAATGGAAGCACCAGCGCAAAACGACCATCTGGCTTCATTAGGCTGCATACGGCTTGACACAGTGCCTCCCGCGAAAGCGTCATGTCGGTGTGGCGCGCTCGGCTTTTCCGCTCCGAGTCGCATTTGGAGAAACGACTGAAAAATGGCGGATTGGAAACGATAAGGTCATACTTTTTATTAGGTTGAAAATCAACAACATCAACACAAAAAACTTTCAGTTGTTCGCGCCACTGCGAAGCCTCGAAATTGACAGTCGCCTCCTCAACGGAAGTTTTGTCAATATCCACCGCATCCACCTGACTTACACCTCTTTGCGATAGCATCAGAGGCAGTAAGCCGCAGCCCGTTCCGATGTCCAAAACCACGTCCGTCGGCTTCACATCCGTCCAGCGACCGAGCAAAATGGCGTCTGTCCCCACCTTCATCGTCGAGCGGTGATGGTAGAGGCTGAAATGCTTGAAGTGGAACGGTCGTGCGTCGGTCATTGCAAATACATGTCAATAAGGCCTTCAGGCGCGGTGATGGTGAGCGTTTTCTTGTCGCGATCCACGTTCTGTATAACCTGGTCGAGAATCGGGATGAGGATTTCCTTTTTGCCTTTCAACACTTGCAAGATGGCTTGTGTGGGGTATTCAAGCACCTCGCTGATGGGGCCGAGTTCGCCCTTATCCGTATCGATGACCGTAAAGCCGACGATTTCATGGAAATAGAATTGCTTTCCGCTGAGTTTGGGCAGCATTTCCAAAGGCAGATACACCGACTTTCCAACCAAGTTCTGCGCCTGCTCGATGGTGGTCACGTCCTTCACCGCGACGAAAAACTTGTCGCCATTCATTTTGATATGCTCCACGAAGAAAGGGGTCAGCACCTTGTTGATTTCGAGGAAGAAATGCTTCATCTTGGCGTAAGCCGAGGGGTCGTCTGCCTCCAATTTGATGGTTATCTCCCCTTTCAGGCCGTGGGTCTTGGCCACGCGGCCCAAGTAAAAACAATCTTCTTTTTTCATTGCTTCTGATTTTGCGGCAAAGATAATATTTTTTACTTTTGCCGCGCAATTTGAAAGTCATGCACGAGTTTTCGCATTTGTTTTTGGATGTGCTTAGAAACAGCGTCCTAATCACTGGTTTAGTGATGATTATGATGCTAATGATTGAATATATCAACATTCATTCGCACGGAAAATGGTTCACGAAGTTGCGCCAAAACCGCTTTGGGCAAGTCTTTTTGGGTGCGGGCTTGGGCATCATCCCAGGCTGCATGGGCGGTTTTGCCGCCGTGTCGATGTATTCTCACAAGTTGCTGAGTTTCGGTGCTCTAGTTGCCATGATGATTGCCTCATCGGGCGACGAAGCCTTCATCATGCTTGCCATGATACCCAAGGAAGCCTTGTTTTTGTGCGGAATTCTGTTTGTGGTGGCTGTGGTGGCTGGTCTGTTGGTGGACAGGTTCTCCAAGCCCAGCAAGCATGAGGGCTGCGCGGATGGCTACCAAATCCACGACGAGGACGAGAAAGCCGAAATGGAAGACAAGCCCACCCTGCGCAACCTGCGCCATGCCAGCGCGGAACGCATTGCCCTACTTTTGGGCGTGATTCTGTTTATCGTCGCTTTGGCTTTCGGTATGTTGGAGCACGAACACGAGCATGAAGAGGTAGTGGAAACCGCTCACCATCACCTCAACATCTTTGACGAATACTGGCTGAACTTGATTTTCGCCATCGTCAGCCTGTTTGTGGTTTGGTTTATCGCCACGGCGGGCGAGCATATTATTAAGGAACATTTGTGGGATCACATCATTCGCAAGCACTTTTTGAGCATTTTTCTCTGGACTTTCGGTGCGCTGCTCGTCATCCAAATCGGCTTGCATTACTTTGACATTGAAGCACTTATCAGCAACAACATCCTCTGGATGATTTTGTTGGCCGTGCTCATCGGCATCATTCCCGAGTCGGGGCCGCATTTGCTGTTTGTCACCTTGTTTGCCACGGGCGTGGTGCCGTTTTCGGTGCTGTTGGCTAGCAGTATTTCGCAAGATGGTCACGCCTCATTGCCGCTTTTGGCTGAAAGCAAGCGGAGTTTCCTCAAAGCAAAGATTGTCAATGTTTTAGTGGCGGCTTTCTTTGGCTACTTATGCTATTTTATCGGTTTCTGATTGGCATATCAAAAAAACCACTATCTTTGCCGCCGAAAAACCAATAGGGGTGCCTTATCTGCCCGCGCAGATTGAAAGACAGGCTGAGATCAAACCCTTTGCACCTGATACGGATAATGCCGACACAGGGAATCGAGTTCCTCAACATTCCTCTATTGATTTAAAGTTTAGTATTAATCATTAAATCAACGAGTTATGCTCAAAAAACAACATTTTCTTTTCGCTCTCGCAACAATGTTTGCATCGAGTCTTTTTGCACAACACATCGCCGTCGACGGTCTAGTTTTGGACACTTTAAAATTGAACGAAGTGGTTATCAATGCCTCTCGCGCCGATGGCAAAACCCCACTCACCACATCGGAGATGGGACGCCAACAGTTGGAGGAAATCAGGATCTTGCCTTCTTTGCCCTACCAAATCGAGTTGGAGCCCTCGGTGGTCGTTAGCGGCGAAAACGGTATGGTGGGTGCCACTTCGTTCCGCATTCGTGGCGTGGACGCAACCCGTATCAATGTGAATATCAATGGGATCACCCTCAACGACCCTGAGAGCCAGTCGGTGTTTTGGTACAACATCCCCAACCTCGGCGGCATGGCGCAGAACATCCAAATCCAGCGCGGCATCGGTGCCAGCAACGGCGGAACGGCTTCCTTCGGCGGAGCAATGAACCTGCAAACCTTCACCGTCGCGCCCAAGGCATACGGTCAGGCGGATTTGTCTTACGGTTCGTTCAACACAAAGCAATACGGTGTGACTGTTGGAACGGGTCGCACCAAAAACGGTTTTGCTTTCGATATGGCCTACAACGGACTCAATAGCGACGGTTTCGTCCGCAACGGCAAGGCCGACCAGCAATCGTTGTTCCTCAACGGCGGCTGGTATGGCAAACGCTCCTTGCTGAAGGCCGTGTTCATTTTGGGCCACCAAAAAACGGGCATCACTTGGGACGGTGCCTCCGCAGAAGACCTCGACCAAGACCCGACCTATAACGGAACGGGAGCCTATTACGACGAGTTCGGCAATGTGTATTACTATGATAATGAGACTGATAACTACAACCAACGCCATTACCAACTCTATTATTCGTTCCGTCCCTCCAACCGCTGGACGCTGAACGCCGCCTTCGACTACACCCACGGCGACGGCTATTATGAGCAATACAAAGACAACAAAAAGCCCGGTTCCTACTATGGCCTTATCAGCCTTTCGGGCACGTCGAAAAGCGACTTCATCCACCGCAAGAAGATGGACAACAACGGCTATACGGGTCTGCTGTCGGCAAATTACCAAACCGACAAGTTCTCCGCCACCCTCGGCGACACCTATTTATATTATGACGGCTGGCATTTCGGGAACCTCATTTGGGCGCAAGACGAGTTGAGCCTTGACGGTGAAAACGCCTTGGAAATCAGCGAGAAAACGCCTTACGAATGGTACCGCAACCGTGGCCAAAAGCACGACAACACCACCTTCCTGAAACTCAACTACGAATTTTCGGAGCGTTTCAATATGTATGGCGACCTGCAAACGCGCTACATCAACTACAACCTTTCGGGAATGGACGACACTTTCGACAGCATCCCTTACCATCAGAACTACCTGTTTTTCAACCCGAAACTCGGAGCCAACTTCCAAATCAACAGCCAAAACCGCCTCTATTTCGTGGCGGGAATGGTGAACCGCGAACCTACGCGCTCCGACATCAAGGACGCCATCGAGAACGGCAAAACCGTGAAGCCCGAAACGATGCTCGACTTTGAATTGGGCTACGGCGTGGAAAAGATGGACTTCACCCTGCACGCCAACCTCTACGCCATGCTTTACAAAGACCAACTCACCCCTTCAGGCGATTTGAGTTCGACGGGTTACGCGCTGATGGAGAATGTGGACAAATCGTATCGCGCTGGCATCGAGCTGGTTGCAGGCTACCGCTTCACCAAATGGTTCAGTCTTGATGGAAACATTACTTTGAGCCAAAATAAGATTTTGGACTACACCTTCACCGACTTCAACGACGGCGACAGCGTGATGGTCACCAAGACCGCCAACACTGATCTTTCGTTCTCACCCAACATCGTGGGAGCCGCCATCGCCACATTCAGACCTTTCAACGGTGCCAAGTTGCAAATCATCGGCAAGTATGTGGGCAAGCAATACTGCGACAACACCTCGCGCGAAGTTTATGCCCTCGACCCCTATTTCCTGCTCAACGCTCGCGCCAGTTATGACATAACACTGAAAAACGGCGGTTTCGTGAGGTTCAGCCTCGCCCTCAACAACTTGACTAACAACAGCTACCGCCTCAGCGCGTGGGTCGGCGACTGGGTGGACGACTACAGTTCGGAAACCACCAATTATTACTACCACAGCCGCGCCTACTTGCAGCAGCCAGGCTTCAACTTTATGGCTGGAGTTAGCGTAGGATTCTGAAAAAAGCCTATCTTTGCGGGCGATAATTCAAATTCCGAACGATGAAAAGACACTTTCTCTCCACAATTTTCATGGCCATTTCGGTCGTGACGCTATTTCTCACTTCTTGCGGCAACAACGCTACGGAATCGGAAACGACTGAAACACAGAAAATTCGCGTGGGCGTGTTCAACGGCTACGGCGGGGCACAAACCTGCATTTGGGAAGCCTTGGCGGCATGTTCGCTCGACAAAGACATTAAGGCACAGTATATCACCACGGCCGACATCGCCGCTGGCGTGCTGGACTCGCTTGATGCCATCGTCGTGCCAGGCGGCGGCGGAACGCGCCAATACCAGAACCTTGGAGCCGAGAACATCCGCAGAATCAAGGAGTTTGTGCTGAACGGCGGCGGTGCGGTCGGCATTTGCGCAGGCGCATACCTCTTCTCCAACACCCCCGAATATTCCTGTCTTGCCCTCAATGGTGCACAGGCCATCGACCTTGAACACGACAACCGTGGCCACGGCATTGCGGCCTTTTCGCTGACCGACGAAGGCAAGAAAATATTCGGCGAATATGCCGATGCCGACACGCTTTTTTGTATGTATTACGAAGGTCCCGTGTTCGTTACCGCGCCCAACGACACCATCCAGTTCGTGGAGTTTGCCACCATGCTGAGCGATGTGCACGAGGAAGGCGACGCACCGGCTGACATGACCAATAACCGCCCGTTTTTCATCGGCAACCGTTACGGAAAAGGCAAGGTCTTTTCTTGCATCGCCCACCCCGAAGCCACGCCCGGCAAAATGTGGATGATTGCCCGCATGGTGCGCTGGACGCAAGTTGAAGACGAAGAATCGATAAAACAACTCGTTGAAAACCAGCGTTTCGGACAAAGCGAGGAACTGAAAACCAACATCACCAACAAGGAAATCCTGATGAGCATTGACGACCTGAAATATGAGTCAAGCTGCCTCAAGAAACTCGTTTACGGCGAAGAGGCGGAGAAGCTCGAAGTCCTTGCATGGCTGAAAGCACACTATTCTTGGGATGCCAAGCGTTGGATTCAAGGGATGCTTTTCGATGATAGTCCCGAAGTGCGCGCCACGGCAGCCGAATACATCGCCGACATCCATTATTTGACCTACCTACCCGACGTGCGCGCTGCTTACGAAGCGGAGCATGATGCGAATATCAAACAACGCATCGGGGCAAGCTTTGAAAGGTTAAAGAGATTGAAAAAATAATACCCTTGTCGTCCTACATGACGACAATAGTTCAGAAAGCCTGCCTCCATCCGCAGCCGTTGCGCCACTCGGAGCAGCCGTAGGCCGTCTTGCCTTTTATGACATGGCCTTTGCCGCACAGCGGACACACCTGCCCGATGATGGCATCGGGATTGGGTTCGGCAGAAGTTGTTTTGGGCTTTTTTGGCTTGGATGTCGCAGATTTCTTGGATACGGCCTTCTTGGGTTTTTCCTCCACAACGGCAGCCACGCGGCGGTTGCTGTTGTCCATCATCACCGTAGTGACGATTTCGGTGACCATTTGCTTTAGTTCGTCGAGAAATTGTCGGGCCTCGTACTTATGTTGCTCTATTTCACGGAGTTTCTTCTCCCAAATGCCCGTCAGTTCTGCGCTTTTCAGCAGGTCCTCGCGAATGAGGCCAATGAGTTCAACGCCCGTGGGCGTGGGTTCGAGGCTCTTTCGTATCTTCTTGATATAGTTGCGTTTGAACAGTGTCTCGATAATGGCGGCCCGCGTTGAAGGTCGCCCAATGCCGTTCTCTTTCATCACCTCGCGAAGGGATTCGTCGTCAACTAGTTTTCCCGCCGTTTCCATAGCGCGGAGCAGCGTGGCTTCGGTGTAAGGCTTAGGGGGCGAAGTCCACTTTTCGGCCAATTGCGGCTGATGCGGTCCGTGTTCGCCTTTGGCAAAAATGGGCAATGTCTTCTCCTCATCATCCTTTTCACCCTCAGCCTCCTCCTTCATACCTCCTGCTTCCTCCTTCTTTACGGGTTTGATGACCTCGCGCCAGCCCGGAACTAAAATCTGCTTGCCCGAAGTCTTAAATTCCACATCCTCCACCGCCCCCAATACCGTAGTCGTAGCAAACTGACAATCAGGGTAAAACACGGCGATGAAGTGGCGACAAACTTCGTCATAGACTTGCTGTTCAGCAAACGACAAACCTTGCGGCACCACACCCGTCGGGATGATGGCGTGGTGGTCAGTGACCTTGCTGTTATCGAACACTTTCTTGCTCTTGGGCAACTTCTTCCCTGCCAAAGGCGAGGTCAAGTCGGCGTAGTTGGTGAGTTTGGCCAAAATGTCAGGGCATTTCGGGTAGATGTCGTCGCTCAGATAGGTCGTGTCCACACGCGGATAGGTGGTGTATTTCTTCTCGTAGAGGCTTTGTATGGTCTGCAAGGTTTGGTCGGCAGAAAGGTTGTATTTCTTGTTGCATTCCACCTGTAATGAGGTCAAGTCGAATAGCCTCGGCGGGGCTTCCTTGCCTTTCTTGGTTTCAATATCAGTTACCGTAAACTCTTTTCCCTCAATACTTTGCAAGTCCTTTTGTCCGTCACCAACCGAACCATATTTGCCTTTGGTAGCGGTGAAAACGGTGTCACGATAAACGGTCGAGAGCACCCAATAGGCTTCGGGCTTGAAGTTCACGATTTCATGGTAACGATTGACAATCAGTGCCAAAGTGGGCGTTTGCACCCTGCCGATGGAGAGCACTTGGCGGTTTTGGCCATATTTCAGCGTGTAGAGCCTTGTGGCGTTCATGCCCAAGAGCCAATCGCCAATGGCACGGCTAAGCCCAGCCTCGTAAAGCGACTGATAATCAGACTGGTCTTTCAAGTTTTTGAAGCCTTCGCGGATGGACTCCTCGGTCAAGGAGGAAATCCAAAGGCGCTTGACGGGACACTTCACGGCGGCTTTTTGCATCACCCAACGCTGGATGAGTTCGCCCTCTTGGCCGGCATCGCCGCAGTTCACGATTTCGTCGGCTTTTTGGAACAGCATTTCGATGGTCTTGAACTGTTTTTCCACGCCTTTGTCCGCAATCAGCTTAATGCCAAAGCGTTGCGGTATCATCGGCAGGCGGCTCAAAGCCCATGCTTTCCATTGCTCGGTGTAGTCGTGAGGCTCTTTCAGCGAGCAGAGGTGGCCGAAAGTCCAGGTCACCTGATAGCCGTTGCCCTCCATGTAGCCTTCATGGGAAGTGTTGGCACCCAGCACTTTGGCGATGTCGCGGGCGACGCTTGGTTTTTCGGCAATACAAACAATCATCTTTGTAGGGGCAGACCTATGTGTCTGCCCAATTATTGGTTCAAATTAGGGTTAGAAATTACATCAGGATTATAATTCATCAGCACTTCGGCCTTCTCCTTTTGCGCCACAAACCACACCAAATCAGCGGGTTGGAAGGTGATTCGCGCGGATGGATTGAGGATGAAGTGCCCATCGCGCTCGATGGCGATGACCATAGCATCGAATTTGTCGGTGAGGCCTGAATCCATTAGTGCCACATCGACAAAGGGGCTTTCGGGACGCACTTCCACCTTGTACATCTCCACCTCGCTCTCCTCGCGCTCGGGAATGAGTTGTTCGTCGAAAACTTCCACTCTTGGCAACAGCAGCCGCAAATGGTCCTCATGTCCGACGAAAGTGATTTTATCATACGGAAACAACTGAAAATCAGACTTCGGCAGCTCAAAATGCTGTTTGCCGCGCTCCACACTCACCACGCTCACGTTGTAGTTGTCGCGGAAGTCGGTGTCTTTGACGAGTTGGCCGGAATACGGGCTGTCAGGACTGAGTGTCATCTTCTGCAAATGGCAGTTTTCCTGAAGGATTTCTGGGATGGTGAAAATCTGCATCGACTGGCGCTTGTTGAGGTTGTCCATAAACCGTTCTTCGATGCGCTTGTAAAACTTCATCGCCGGGCTTAAGGCGCGCAACATGAAAGTGTAAACTACGGCAAAACCTACATTAATAAAGTGATACCACGGCGAGCCAATGTTCAGTCTGTCCCAAAACAGGCCGTTCAGGAAATGCTGTATGACCCCATAGGCCACCACCGCCACCGCCAAAAAGCGCAACGCGAAGATGGAAAGGATGAGTGTTTTGTTGAACTTACTGGAATCCATCAACTTATGCGTTGTTTTCACCAGTGTGTGCTTGAAACCCATCGCCCAAAGGAAAGGCGAAACCAGCACCAAGGCCACCGCCGTGCTGACGGCCGGTCCCCACGGGCGCGGCACGTATTTCATGATGATGGAACCCACGAAAAACCCTATCAGCACCACGGCGATGATGATGGCCGAATAGATGACCATGTTCTTGAACTGACGCGCCACGAAACTGCCCATATTGACCTTTTCACCACTCTTCACCTTGATGCCCGACTCGCTGTTTTCCAGCTTGTCAATCCATCTTTTCGGGAAATTCTTGATGACCCAATGGTAAGTCGGAACCGCCGATTTGATGGCGTAAGGCGTGATGAAAGTGGTGATAATCGACACCGAAACGATGATGGGATAAAGGAACTCGTCGATGACGCCATAGCTGAGACCCAAAGTGGCGATGATGAACGAAAACTCACCGATTTGGCTGAAGCAGAATCCGCCTTGCATGGCCTGTTTCAACCCCAAACCCGCAATCAGGCGACCCACAACATTGCTCAAAGGCTTGAAAATGAGCAAGATTATGGTAACAATAAGGATTTGCCACCAATAATCGACCAAGATCTGCGGATCGACCATCATGCCCACCGAAACGAAAAACACCGCGCCAAAAAGGTTTTTTATGGGTGTTGTCACTTTGTGAATAGCCTCTGCCTCAAGCGTTTCGGCCAAAATCGAGCCCATGATGAACGCCCCCAAGGCCGAAGAGAAACCAGCCAAATTGGCCAGCACGACCATCATAAAGCACAACCCGACTGCAAACACCGTCAGCGTTTCCTCCGACATGAACTTGCGCGACCAACGCAGCACCGTTGGCACAAGGAAAATGCCGCCCACAAACCATACCAACAAGAAGAAACCAAGTTTCAACATACTGGAAACCAACTGCATACCATCGAAGGTTTGGCTCACAGCCAAGGTGGAGAGAATCACCATCAGCAAAACGGCTTCAAGATCCTCTACGACCAGCTCGCCAATGACGTTGCCGCTGAACTTCTCGCGGTGCAACTTCATGTCGTCGAAGGCTTTGGCTATAATCGTGGTGGAGGAAATCGAGAGCATGGCACCAAGGAAGATGCTGTCCATTTGGCTCCATCCCAAGGCCTTGCCAAGCAAGAAGCCTACCACGCACATGGTGACCAATTCGGTGAGCGCGGTGATGCCGACCGTGCCGCCCACTTTCTTCAACTTCTTGAAACTGAACTCCAAACCGATGCCGAACAGCATGAACACCATGCCGATTTCGCTCCACGTTTCCACGCTCGTATGGTCGCTGATGACAGGGAACCATTCAAAATTCGGCCCGATGAGGAAGCCAGCGATGATGTAACCTAACACAACGGGCTGTTTCAACCACTTGAAAATCACGGTGGTGAGGCCAGCGGTAACGAGAATTAGGGCGAGGTCGGAGAATAGTGCGGGGAGGGATTCCATTATTTGAGTTATGAGTTATGAGTTATGAGTTTTGAGTTTTGAGTTGAGAGTTGAGAGTTGAGAGTTTTGAGTTGAGAGTTTAATATTTTTTCATTGTTTGACAGGATGTTTTGCGCTGGCGAGCACTTCTTTGGCGTGGCTTTCGGAGGCCACAAACCACACTTTGTCGCCATCAAGGAAAGTGATGGAGGATTCAGGATTGAGGATGAAGTCGTCGCCGCGCTCCACCGCTATCACAAAGACATTGAAGCGGTTGCGCAGGTCGGAGTCGTGCAGGGTAACGCCTTCGTAGCCGTCGCCTTTGGTCACCACGGAACAATAAATATCCACGTCGCTCTCCGGCCGTTCCTTGACGAGCACGTCGTCTTCCACTTCAATATGGGAGCGCACCTTGGCCAACTGCTCCTCCGTTCCCAACAGCGTGATTTCGTCCATCGGGAACAGTATGAAGTCGCGCCTCGGCAGGTCGATGACCTCGTCGGCACGGTCAACGCTCACCACGCTGGCGTCGTAAACGTCGTGGAAATCCGTCTCACGAATGCGTTTTCCGGCATATATGCTCTTCGAACTCAGCGTCATTTTCTCCAACGTGAAGTTTTCCTGCAAAATCTCTGGCACCACAAACGACTGTAGCGTCTGTCGGTTGTTCATGTTGTCCAAGAAGCGTTTCTCTATACGCTCATACCAACGCATCACAGGACTTATTCCCCTCAGTATGAGAAGATAAGCCAATGAGGCGACGATGGCCATGACAAAGTCGTCCATCTGTATGTTGAGCGACTGCCAGAAACTGTCGCTGAGGCAGTGTTGGAACACACGCGCCGTGAATCCCCACGCGATGACGAAACCCATTGCAAACAGAATCCTGACCATGCGGTTGTTCACCTTGTTTTTCTTGACCATCTTCACGGTTTCCTCGTCCAAGTCGCGCTTGAAGGCCAGCGCCCAAATGAACGGCGAAAGGATAAGCAGCGAAACCGCCAAAACGATCAATCCGGAATAGGGCTGCGAAACCTTGCCCAAAACAGGCTCAAGAAGGGAGAACACGATGAGCATCAAGGCCAAAAGGATGGTTGAATAGAGCACGGCACTCTTCACTCGACCGACAACGAAATCCTTCATAGTCAATTGATTGCCGCGTTTCACTTTCAGGTTCTTCTCTTTGCTGGCGAAAAACTGCGTCCAACTGTCGGGCACTTTACGGTTAATCCAATTGTAGAGCGGTTCGCCGCCTTTTATCATATAAGGTGTAAGGAAAGTCGTGATGATGGACACCGAAACGATGATGGGATAGAGGAAGTCGTCGATTACGCCGAAACTCATACCCACCGTGGCAATGATGAACGAGAACTCGCCGATTTGCCCGAAACACATTCCGGCACGCACGGCGTTGTGGAGGTTGTCGCGCGAAAGCAACATTCCCACGCCCGAACTCAGCGACTTGAACACCACCACGACCACCGTGATGAGCAAGATTTGCCACCAATACTGCACCAAAATGGACGGATTGACCATCATGCCCACCGACACGAAAAACACCGCGCCAAAAAGGTTTTTGATGGGCGAAGTCAATTTGTGAATCATCTCAGCCTCAAGCGTTTCGGCCAAGATGCTGCCCATGATGAACGCACCCAAGGCCGACGAGAATCCGGCTTTGTTGGCCAACCAAACCATAAAGAAGCAAAGGCCCACGGCAAACACCGTCAGCGTTTCTTCCGACATGAACTTGCGCGACCATTTCAGGACGGTAGGGATGAGAAAAACGCCGCCAACATACCACACCAAAAGGAAGAATACAAGTTTCAGAACACTGAAAACCAACTCATTACCATTCAACGCCGTGCTTACCGCCAAGGTGGAAAGAATCACCATCATAAGGATGGCGGCCAAGTCTTCGACCACCAACACACCGATGACGCTGCCGGTGAACTTCTCGCTTTTCAGTTTCAAGTCGTCGAAAGCCTTGGCGATAATCGTGGTCGATGACATGGAAAGCATGGCACCGAGGAAAATGCTGTCCATCTGCGACCAACCCATCAACTTGCCAAGGAAAAAGCCGATGATGCACATCGAGACCAGTTCCGTCAATGCGGTAATGCCCACTGTGCCAGCCTGTTTCTTCAGTTTCTTGAAACTGAACTCCAAGCCGATGGCAAACAGGAGAAACACCATTCCTATTTCGCTCCAAATCTCGACGCTTTCGTGGTCGCTGATGACTGGAAACCACGGAAAATAAGGCCCGATGAGCAAGCCAGCGATAATGTAGCCCAACACCAAAGGCTGTTTCAACCATTTGAAAATCACTGTAGTAACACCTGCCGTAACAAGAATTAAGGCAAGGTCGGAGAATAATGCAGGTAGAGATTCCATAACAATTTGCTTTGTTTGCTGCAAAATTACGAAAAACAATTCAACACACAAACCCAAATCTCCAAATCGGGGCAAATTGGGGGAAAGTTTTACTCCGCAAACATCCCGTCAATCAGGTCTTGGTAACGCTCGGCGATGGCCTTGCGGCGGATTTTCAGGCTCGGGGTCATCTCGCCGTCCTCGATGGTCCACTCGTGGTCCAAAAGTTCGAAACGTTTGATTTTCTCGTAATCGCCAAAGAACTTGTTGTAACCATCAACTTCCTTCCGATAGCGGTCGATAACGGCCTTGTTTTGAATCACTTCGGCGTTGGTCGTAAAGGTGATGTGGTTTTCTTCGCACCAGTTTTTCAGATGGTCGAAATTGGGCACGATGAGCGCGGCGGCAAACTTCTGGTTCTCGCCCACCACCATCATCGAACTAATGAACGGCGACTCGGTGAACTTGCCTTCAATCAGCGCGGGCGAGATGTATTTGCCCATCGAGTCCTTGAAGATTTCCTTCATGCGGCCCGTGATTTTCAGCAGGCCGTCGGCATCAAACTCGCCGATGTCGCCCGTGTGGAAATAGCCTTCCTCATCGATGGCGATTCGGGTCTGTTCCTCGTCCTTGTAGTAGCCTTTCATCACCGGCGAGCCTTTCACGAGGATTTCGCCCGACTCGGGGTCGATTTTGAACTTCACGCTTCCGCACGGCACACCCACTGTTCCCGCCTTGATGATGCCCAAAGCAAGGCTGTTGGTGGCAATCACGGGTGAGGTTTCAGTCAAGCCATAACCCTCAATAATAGGAATGTTCATTGCGGCAAACAGGCGCACGAGGCGCGGTTGCAGACTGGCTCCACCCGAAATAATGAACTCCAAACGACCGCCAAAAGCCTTTCGCACATCCTTGAAAACCAACCTGTTGGCCCAATACAACTTGAAACGATAAGCCTTGTTGTTCTTGCTTTCGGTTTCGTCGTAACGCTCGGCCAGCTGGAAAGCCCAATGGAAGATGCGCTTTTTCATTCCCGTCATTTTGTCGCCCTTGCGCTGTATGCCGTTATACACCTTCTCGATGACGCGCGGCACGGTGGTGAAATGCTCCGGCTTCACGTCGGCGATGTCGCGCATGATGGTGCCGAAGTTCTCCACATAATAGGTGGAATTGCCGAGATAAAGATGGGTATAGAGCACCGACCGCTCGTAGATGTGCGACAAAGGCAAGAAACTCACGACTTTGTGCGAACTTGGCACAGGATAATGCGGGCCGTAATGCGCCACGCAACTCATCAAGTTTCGATGGGTCAGCATCACGCCTTTCGGGGTGCCGAGCGTGCCCGAAGTGTAGATGATGGTGGCAACGTCTTCCTCATCCACCTCGTCTTTATGTTCCTGTAGCGCGGCAAGACTTTTCTTATCCACCTTGACGGAGACCATCAGTCCGCGAAGGGTCATCAAGCCCTCTACGGGATTGAAACTGAACTCTTTGGGACGCACCGCCATTTTCTCGATGAGGCCTTTTACCTTGCCGTGGATGAGCGAGCCTTCCACGAAGACCACCTTGGGTTCGGCGTGGTTCATGATGTGCTCATAATCGCTCTGGCGCGCCGTGGGATAGATGGGCACGAGTATCGCCCCGATTTGCTGCACGGCGAAATCGACCATGTTCCACTGTGGGCAGTTGTTGGAAACCACCGCCACACGGTCGCCTTTCTGAACGCCCAAGCCCAACAAGCCTTGGCTGAGGGTGTCGGTCATCTTCAGGAAATCGCGGCTCTTGAATTTCTTCCAGTCGCCGTCCACCTTGCAGGCAAACATCGTTTTCTTCTTGCCGTATTTCTCGACAAAACGCGGCAGCAAGTCAAACGTGCGGAGCGGAATGTCAGGATAGGGCCGAACCGTTGCGGGTATGTTGGCTTTCTTTTTCATAGGCCGAAAAGTTGGTGCGAAAGTACGGATATTTCCATAAACCTTGCTTTTTTATCCAACCGAGCGGGCATTTTGAAAACGAAACAATTGATTTTTTCAACGAAAACCGATTTTTGACGGCATTGTTTCGGCAGAAAGCGTAATTTTGCGGCATGATTTCCATTTTCGACGACATGAGCCAAGCAACCGAGGCCGAGGTGCAACGAATGTTGCCCTTGGTGGACGAACAACGCCGCACCGAGGCTTTGCGCTACAGGCACCTCTTCGGGCAATTCGCCTGCCTCAAGTCGTGGCTGATGCTGAAAGAATTGCTGAAACCTTTGGGAATCAATAATTTGGAGATGGACAAAAACGAGCACGGCAAGCCTTATTTAATAAGGTGGCCCGAGGTGCATTTCAACCTCAGCCATAGCAAGAACGGCATCGCCGTGGTGGTGGACTTCTCCCCTGTCGGCATCGACATTGAGAGCTTCCGCAAAAGCAATTTGTCCTTGCTCCAAAAGACGATGAACCCTGCCGAAGCCGCTTGGATTCGCGCCTCAAGCGACCCCGTGGAGGCTTTCACGCAATATTGGACCAAGAAAGAAGCCGTGGTGAAACTGCGTGGCACCGGCCTCATCGACGACCTGCACCACATCCTCGACGGCGAAGGCTACCGCCTCGAAACACACGTCAATCGGGAGAAAGGCTATGCTTGGAGCGTGGCGAAAGACATTAAGGCAGTTTGACGAATCGGCTTGGCGTATATCAAGAAAATCGCCCAAATGTGGTGTTTTTTACCTACATTTGGGCGATTTTCTATAGAATCTTGCCCAAATCTATGGTTTTGGGGGTACATTTGGACAAAAACTGGTCGGATTATTCCTATCGCCCCTAACGGGGCTTCATCGGTATTGTCGTTTTATTTTCGGCAGGGGTTGAAACCGCCTGCCTAATATTCCACCACCCCTAACGGGGTTCCCACGCCCCGAAGGGGCGAAACCACACGTAACCGTAGGTCCGCGACCTACGGCAGCACTCCGGTAGGCATCATCGTGAACACCAACAAACCAGCGAAGCCGCACCCAACAAGGCGCGGCTTCGCATATCCATAGTATTGTGTTGTTTATTGCACAGGGGCCTTCGTGCGCACTGCCGTGCGCGCCCTGCCCGTCTTTTGCCCGTAACGGAACAAGGGCTAATTCTCGCGGACGGGCCTCACACTGAAGCCAACGTGGCGGTAGTAGTGGTACATGCGGCAGTAGCCCGAATAGAAGTCGAGGCTCCACGCGCCGTCCGGGTAGGAGTAGAGCGACCGCGACCAGCAGCCGCCGCCGCTGCCGGCATAGTAAAGCTCGCCGAACCAACGGTAGCCGGCGGCGGGCAGAAAAACGCTGTTGCCGTTTGAAGCAGTGAAGCGTCGTCCGTTCACGCCGTTCTGGGTCGTCCATGTGTGGGTCGTATTGTTGTAGAGCTCCTCGAACTCTTCCTTGGTGGGCATACGCCAGCCACTGCCCCAGTTGGCCGTGGCCGCATCGTCCTCGGGTTGCAAGGTGGTTAGGTTATCGGTGAAACCGTTGTAGCCGAAAGCAGAGTTGTTGCAGTATTTGGTCAGTGTGTTGTTGCTGTCGTTGCAGTACTGGTAGTTACTCCAATAATAGTCATCCTTCGGCTGCGTCTCGCCCCAAGCGAAATAGTCGCCGTAGCCTTCGGGCGTATCTGCACCCACGTTGCAGGTGGCCCAAAGCAGGCCGCTCGGTAGGCCAAGGTCAACGTATTCGTGGTTGCCGCCACCACCGCCGTTATAAACAAAATGAGCCACATAGTTCGCGTTGGCGTTCACGGTGAAGGTGATGGTCGCGCCGCCGGCTATATTCACGCCATCGCGCATCCAGCTGCCGAAGCGGTAGCCCGTGGCAGGTGTAGCCGTCAGGGTGCAGCTCTGGCCCTGCTGGTAGGTGCCCGCGCCGCTCACCGTTCCTCCGTTGGTCGGGTTGGCCGTGGCGGTAATGGTGTAGGTGCTCGGGGCCTGCTGCACAAAGTGAGCCACATAGTTCGCGTTGGCGTTCACGGTGAAGGTGATGGTCGCGCCGCC
>CADAVB010000016.1 GCA_902791165.1 uncultured Bacteroidia bacterium | reverse complement strand
TGACCATGACTGCTTTTACCGAGGGTGAAGCGGTCATAGTCATTGTCACAAGTCATAGTCAGAGAAGTTTTATAAAAGGTGAAGTTTATCTACAATGTTGAGCATTAATGAAATAAGGAAACAATTCCCCGTCTTGGACCAGCATGTTTACGGTAAGCCGTTAGTCTATTTTGACAATGCCGCCACCACGCAGAAACCGCTGTGCGTCATTGAGCGCGAGCGCGACTATTACCTGCACGAGAACTGCAACATCCACCGTGGCGTGCATTACCTCAGCCAAAAGGCCACCGAAGCCTACGAGCACGCCCGCCAAACCGTGGCCGACTTTGTCAATGCCAAGGAAGCAAGGGAAATTATCTTCACTCGTGGGACGACGGA
This sequence comes from uncultured Bacteroidia bacterium, assembly GCA_902791165.1. Classification (GTDB taxonomy): domain Bacteria; phylum Bacteroidota; class Bacteroidia; order Bacteroidales; family F082; genus Limimorpha. Next base: position 28,797 of record CADAVB010000016.1, on the reverse strand, counting down.
GTCGTTGAATTTGCTCGCTACCGCGTTTGAGCATCTGGATTGCTTCGTTCCTCGCAATGACGCGAAGCGGCTGAAAGTTTTGGTTACGGCAATGGAGCACCACTCCAACCTTGTGCCATGGCAGCAAATGGTGCAGCGCAATGGAGGCGAATTGTTAGTATTGCCAATGGACAATAAAGGCGTTTTGGACTTAGAGCAATACGAAAAACTGCTTCAAGAATGCCCGAAAGTCGTTTCCATTGCGCACATTTCCAATGTGTTGGGCACTATCAATCCCATCAAGCAGATGATTGCCATGGCACACAACTACGACATCCCCGTGGTCATTGACGGAGCACAGTCCATTGCCCACCAACCCATAGATGTTCAAGACCTTGACTGTGATTTCTTCGTGTTTTCGGGTCACAAGATGTACGCCCCGATGGGCATTGGCGGCTTGTACGGCAAGGCGGAATGGCTGGAAAAACTGCCGCCCTACCAATTCGGCGGTGAGATGGTCGATACGGTGAGTTTCGAGAAAACGACCTTCAACGTTTTGCCTTATAAATTCGAGGCGGGAACGCCCAATGTGGGTGCTGCCTTGGGCTTGGAAACCGCAATCCAGTTCTTGCAAAACCTTGACAGAAAGGCTGTTGAGGAACACGAAAATCAACTTTTGCAATTCGCCATCAAGCAACTTTCGGAGATTGAAGGCATCCGATTTATCGGCGAGGCGGAACAGCGTTCAGGTTTGGTTTCGTTTATCATAGAGGGCATCCACCCCTACGACCTTGGCACCCTCATCGACAAGATGGGCGTGGCAGTCCGTACGGGTCACCATTGTGCTGAGCCAGTAATGACGCACTTTGGCATACCAGGCACGGTGCGAGCCTCGTTTGCGCTTTATAACACTTTGGAAGAAGTGGAAATCTTTGTCAAGGCGGTGAAGAAGGCCGCGATGATGTTGCGATAATCAGTATTTATTGAACCGCGAGCCCCAATTGTAGGAAAGGTGTAAGGTGAGGTAGAGCCAATCGAGGCGTTGTCCGTCCATAATGGGAACGCCCATCGGGAAGCCTTCTGCAACGAGTTTCATGTTGATAGCCTGCATCCGCGTGCGTTGTTTGCCGATTTCAAAACTGAGTCCGACAGAGGCATGAGCGCCAGGCGAGAGTTTGGTTTCGTTGATGCCCTTGGTGAACGCCGCCCTCCCGATGATGGTCATCCATTGGCCGTGTTCTTCAAAGGTCTGTTCGTCAATGATTTCCTGTCCGCCCTGATAGACCGTTACGTAATAGTAGTAGGGCTTAAGAAGGGCCAACGACGCGCCCATCTCCCAAGTCCACCACGTTTCGATGCCGCCCCAATAGGGTTTCCCGAAGATGCGGTTTTCCTGTCCATAGCCGAAACGCGCCACGAATACGTTGTTCAGTTTGCCGTAAACATAAGGTCGGGTGAAATATTCCGACATGTTGATGGTCTTGATTTCCTTGAGCGACCGCAGCGAAACCACTTCGGCCTCCCAGTTCACCGTCTTGTGGATGCTCTTGATTTTCCCGATTTTGAAACCCGCTCCGAAGCCTTGGGAATGGATGGCCACATTGACCGAATTTTGATGGCGATAAACCAACTTTTCCTCCAACGGGACATTGTCATTATCTTGAATGTCAATATTTTGCGCAGGCAATAACAAAGCACACGCCCCGAAGAGCGCGATTAAGAGCATACGCCATATCCGTGCGCCAAGGACGTTCATAATCCTCCGACACCTAATTGAATTAATAGCGCGTTTCCTTGATGTACTTGTGCGATTCGCCGTAGGCCGGACAGCTCTTGTTGGATCCGCAAGAAGTCATAAAAATGCCTGATACAAAGGCAATTAGCAATGCTATAGCAATTTTCTTTTTCATCTCGATGAAATTTGGTCTGCAAAGTAACGGATTTTTTCGCGAATTATTACCATCTTTGCAGAACTTTTTTGAGAGTGTGGAGTTAGGAATGTGGAGTTGGGAGTTACTCAACACTCAACACTGAACACTAAACAACTAAATAAAGTGGAAGTCAAGAAACCGAATATTGATGAAAGCTGGTACCGCGTACTGAAGCCCCAGTTCGACGCGCCCTATTTCGCGGAATTGAAGTCGTTTTTGGTCAGCGAGAAAAAACAATACGCCGTTTATCCGCCCGGACCGCTGATTTTCAACGCCTTCAACCTCACGCCTTTCGACAAAGTGAAGGTGGTGATTCTTGGGCAAGACCCGTATCACGGCCCAGGACAGGCGCATGGGCTATCGTTCTCCGTACCTGATGGCGTGCCTTTTCCGCCCAGTTTGCAGAACATTTTCAAGGAGCTGAACGCCGACTTGGGTGTGCCTATGGCGCGCTCGGGCAACTTGGAAAAGTGGGCGAGGGAAGGGGTGCTCCTCTTGAACGCTTCATTGACGGTAAGGGCTGGCCAAGCCGCCTCACACTCGCGCCACGGCTGGGAGCAGTTCACCGACGCAGCCATCCGCGCCCTCTCCGAGCAACGCGAGCACCTCGTCTTCATCCTTTGGGGCAACTACGCCATCGCCAAGCAAGCCTTGATTGACTCGTCGAAACACTTGATACTGAAATCAGTGCATCCGTCGCCGCTCTCAGCTAGCCGAGGCTTTTTTGGTTGCCATCACTTCTCGCAAACGAACAATTATCTGATACAGAACGGAATAGAGCCTATTGACTGGAATTTATAAAAGAAACTACGGATTACGCGGATGAAACGGATTTTGACAAAGATTAAAGAACGCAAGCGTTCCATTTGTACAGATTCTTTCAGGCGTCAGCCAATCTGTAAAATTGGATGCCTGCATCCATAGAATTTTGGAAAGAATCTGTAAAATCCGTGAAATCCGTAGTTTATGAGAATCAATCTTTGAATTTTGAATTTTGAATCTTTGAATCTAGAATGAAACAAATCGTCTTTGCCACCAACAACAAGAACAAACTGCGCGAGATGCGCGAAATCATGGACGGCCTCTATGAGGTCCTGAGCCTCGACGACATCGGCTGCCACGAGGAAATCATCGAGGATGCCGACACCATCGAGGGCAACGCCAAAATCAAGGCGGACTTTGTCACGAACCGCTACCACATCGACTGCTTCGCCGACGACACGGGTCTCGAAGTGGAGGCTTTGAACGGCGCGCCAGGCGTGTATTCTGCGCGTTATGCCGGCGAGCATTGCAGCTATCAGGACAATGTCGATAAAATGCTGGCCGCCATGAAGGGCCAAGCCAACCGCAAGGCGGCTTTCCGAACCTGCATTGCGCTGAACCTCAACGGGAAATCCTACTTTTTCGAAGGCCGTTGCGACGGACAAATCACCGAGCAGCAGCGTGGCACTGAAGGTTTCGGCTACGACCCCATCTTCCAGCCCGACGGCTACCACCAAACCTTCGCCGAATTAGGCCTCGAAGTGAAAAACGCCATCAGCCACCGAGGTCGCGCCACGCAGAAATTGATTGGGTTTTTGAAGGGAATTGGGTGAGGTTAGAATATTGTAGTCGTTTTTGCTAAAAGATTCACCAAGATTTTGTAATTTTGCCCGAACATTTCCTGCAATGCCCAACCAGAATCCCGAACAAATCGCCCGCGACAAAATCGACAACCTGCTTGAATTGGCAGGCTGGAAGATTCAGTCGAAAAGCAAGATTGACTTTTCTGCGGGAGTCGGTGTGGCTGTTCGGGAATATCAGACCGATGCCGGGCCTGCCGACTATGTGTTGTTTGTCAATCGCAAGCCCGTTGGCATCATTGAGGCCAAACGCGAAGAGGAAGGCGCAAACCTCACCGTTGCCGAAGAGCAGTCAATGCGCTATGCCAACGCGAAATTGAAGTATCTGAACAATGAGCCGCTGAACTACATTTATGAAACGACAGGCACATTGACCCATTTCACCGACTACAGCGACCCGAAACCACGATACCGAACCGTTTTTGCCTTTCATAAACCCGAAACGATTGCCGAATGGATTCGCAACAGACGGAGTTTGCGGAGCCGCTTGCAGGATTTTCCCGATTTGGACACAACAGGTTTACGTCCAGCACAGATTAGGGCTGTGACGAATCTCGAAGAATCTTTCAAGAACAACCGTCCACGCGCCTTGATTCAGATGGCCACGGGTGCGGGCAAAACTTTCACGGCCATCACGTTCATTTACAGATTGTTGAAATTCGCCAAGGCAAAGCGCATTCTGTTCCTTGTCGATACCCGCAATCTGGGCGAGCAAGCCGAACAGGAATTTATGAACTTCCGCCCTAACGACGACAACCGCAAATTCACCGAACTCTACAATGTGCAACGGCTTTCTTCCAACTTCATTGCCAACGACAGCCAAGTGTGCATTTCCACCATTCAGCGGCTTTATTCCATCCTGAAAGGGGAAGAGTTGGACGAATCCGCCGAAACCGACAATCCAAACGAATCGTCGTGGATGCAGCAAAAGATTCGGGAGCAGCAAGCCATCCCTGTGGAATATACGCCAAAAGTGCCCATCGAACAGTTTGATTTTGTGGTGATTGACGAGTGCCACCGTAGCATTTACAACCTTTGGAAGCAAGTCCTTGATTATTTCGATGCTTTCCTTATCGGCTTGACCGCCACGCCCGACAAACGCACTTTCGGTTTCTTCAACGAGAATGTGGTGAGCGAATACACCTACGAACAATCGGTTATCGATGGCGTGAATGTGCCTTACGATGTCTATTCCATCGAAACGGAAATCTCAAGAAACGGTAGCCTCATCAAAGCGGGTTGGTTTATCGACCATCGCGACAAAGTGACACGCAAAACGCGCTGGCAACAGGTGGATGAGGACGTTGCATACACAAATACCAACCTCGACCGTTCCGTGGTGAATCCCAGCCAGATACGCACAGTCATCCGCCAGTTCCGCAAGGCGCTGATGGAGGAGATTTTCCCGAACCGCTACGACGAAAACGGACAGTACGAGGTGCCGAAGACCTTGATTTTCGCCAAGACCGACAGCCACGCCGACGACATCATAAGCATTGTGCGCGAGGAGTTTAACGAGGGCAACGACTTCTGCAAAAAAGTGACTTACAAGATTGACGAAGACCCGAAGTCGGTGCTGAATCGTTTCCGCAACCAATACTATCCGCGCATTGCCGTGACGGTGGATATGATTGCCACCGGCACCGACGTGAAACCGCTCGAAGTGCTTCTGTTTATGCGCGATGTGCGCAGCGCGAACTATTTCGAGCAGATGAAAGGCCGCGGCACCCGCACCATCAACGATGACTCGCTGCAATTGGTGAGCCGCACGGCCAAATCGAAAACCCATTTCGTGATTGTGGATGCCGTGGGCGTCACCCAAACCAAAAAGACCGACAGCCGACCACTCGAGCGCAAGCCGACCGTGCCGCTGAAGGATTTGTTGGGTGCCGTCACGATGGGCGTTACGGAGGAAGATTTGTTCACCTCGTTGGCCAACCGCCTAATTCGCCTCAACAAGGAAGTCACTGAAAAAGAGAAGGAGAAGATTGAAACTTTGTCGCGAGGCAAGACGTTGGGGCAGATGAGTGCGGAACTGTTATCGGCTTTCGACCTTGACAAAATCGACGAGGAGGCGCAAAAAGAACTGTCGCAAATTCCGCCAGCCGAAATGACGCCCGCCATTGAGGAAGAGATACGGAAAAAGGCGCAACAGCGGTTGGCTGACGTTGCCAGCAGCACTTTCAACGGCGAATTGAACGAATACATTGTCACCGTGCGCAGCCTTCACGACCAGAAGATTGACACGATAAATATTGATACCGTGCTGGTTAGCGGGTTCAACAGTTTCACGCTCGAAAAGGCGAAGGAAACGGTTAAGGACTTCGCGGAGTACCTCGAGCAGCACAAAGACGAGATTATGGCGTTGAGCATTTTCTACAACCAACCCTACAACCGCCGCAACTTGACCCTGAAAATGGCGCAGGAACTTCTCGAAAAACTGAAACAGGACAAGCCTCTCTTAGCACCTGCATACGTTTGGGATGCCTATTGTGCCATCGAAAATGTGAAGGCGGCGCAGCCCAAGGCTGAACTCACGGCTCTCGTCTCGTTGGTGCGCCACGCTTGCGGCATCGACAAAAAACTGACTGCCTTCGACAGCACCATTGAGAAAAACTTCAACACATGGCTCTTCCGCCAACACGCAGGCAACCACAACCGCTTCACGCCCGAACAGATTGAATGGCTGCGGATGATCAAAGACCACATCGTGAGCAGTTACCATCTCGACCTCGACGACCTTGACTACACGCCTTTCGATGCCCAAGGCGGTCGCGGCAAGATGTATCAACTGTTTGGAAATGAGATGGAAAAGATAATTGAGGAGTTGAATGAGGTGCTGGTGGCGTAAATACGATTTTTTTGAGAAAGTGGAACACTGTCCTACTTTTTTGACATCTTTTTGTGTATAATCTTGGTAATTGTCAAACAAAAAATTTCCATTTTGGAAAAATTTATTTCGATGATTTATGAAATTGTATTATTTTTGCAGCGAAATATAATAGTGAATGGAAGTATTCATCAAAAATAAGGAACTGAGGAAATTATACGAAACAGGGAAGTCGAAGAAATATCCTTTGCCAAAGAATATTGTTGAGGAGTTTTTCTATTGTATGCAAGTATTGGCCGATGCGGAAACCATATATGATATTTGGAAAGACAAATCGTTGAATTTCGAGAAGATGAAAGGGTCGGAGAATTCTTATTCCATGCGGCTAAACGTCAAATACAGGCTTGAGATGGACATCGACTGGATAAATCAAGAATGCACAATCGGAATAGTTGAAGTTACAGAAATATCTAACCATTATAAATAGCAACAACATGGAGACACAAGAGAGAGTAAACATTAAAGAATTGAAAGCCCATAAAGTTTTCGGGCCTGGCTATTTCATTCAGCGCCAAATGGATGTGCGTGGTTGGACGCAAAAAGATTTGGCTGATGTGTTAGGCTTGTCAGTCAAGGAAGTCAATCATTTGTTGCAAAACAAGCAAAGCATTACTTTTGAAACAGCCCAACTGCTTGAAAACGCATTCGGCGTTTCTGCACAAACTTGGCTGAACCATGAACTCCGTTATAGGGAAAGCAAACAAAAATCCGAAAAAAAGGCAAGGCTGGTGAGAATAAAATCTCCCATCTATGAGTATATGCCGGTTAACGAAATGATGAAAAAAGGTTGGCTACCTAAAGTAAAGAAGGCGGAAGAACTGGAAACACAAGTGATGGATTTTTGGGAAACCAATGTTGTGGATTTTGGTTTCATGCAGGATACCAGCAATTTGAGAATTGCGTGCAAAAAGTCTGAAATAATGCAAAACTTCAATTTTTATGCGCTCAAGTGCTGGAAACAAAAAGCCTCCTTGGTTGCACGGTCAATGTCTGTGTGTGAATATGACCGCTGCAAACTTGAAGCGTTGTACAACGACATATCACAATATACGACAGACGAGGAAAACGGTGTCAATCGTTTTCTGCAACGCCTGAATGATTGTGGTGTCAAATTCTTTGTTTTGAGCCATTTGCAGCATACTTACCTTGACGGAGCCGCTTTTATGGACAAAGAGAATCCTGTAATTGTTTATACAGGGCGTTATAAACGGTTGGACAACTTTTGGTTTACCTTGGCGCATGAGATAGCACACGTTTTGCTTCATTTGAAGGAAGACCTCTGCTTTATGGATGATGATTCCCACCAAAACAACGAATTGGAAGCAGAAGCCAACGCATTGGCGCAGAAACAGCTCAAACACGATGAGATTGTAAAATACTTCTCCAATCATACGGGCTATATGACACAATCTCGGCTCAACTTGGCGGCGGCAACATTGGGAATTAATCGTTCCATCATCCTCGGGAGCCTTGCGCATGACGGGAAAGTGAAGTACAATCAAATCAATGCCAACAAAACCAATCCATTGGATTTGATTCCCAACAATTATATTGCAGAATAATCTTTATAAATATTCCAATGCCCACCTACCCAACATACAAATTAGGCGAAATATGTGAGCTCTTAAACGGATTTGCTTTTAAGAGTTCTAATTATGTTCAAAGTGGTTTGCGAGTCATAAGAATTACAAATGTCAAAAAAGGTTATGTAATTGACGAAGAACCCCAATTCTATCCTATTGAGACACAAGAAGAACTAAAAAAGTACATTCTGAAAAAAGATGATTTGTTAATCTCATTAACGGGGAATGTTGGTCGTGTGGGAATTTTGAGAGAAGACCTGCTTCCAGCAGCTCTAAATCAACGTGTTGGGTGCCTTCGAGTAAAGAATAAAAGCCTTGTTTCTTTACAATACTTGTTTCATTTATTGAATACAGATTCTTTTGAAAAAGACTGTATAAACTCTTCAAAAGGTATTGCACAGAAAAATATGAGCACGGAGTGGCTGAAAGAATATGAAATAAATCTCCCCCCTCTCCCCACCCAGCACCAAATAGTATCCCGCATAGAATCCCTTTTTGCCGAACTCGACAAGGCCGCAAAGCACCTGCACACCGCACAGCAGCAACTGAAAACATACCGCCAGGCCGTGCTCAACCATTGGCTGAACAATGATGATGGGAAATGGGAGATGGTACCTATCAAAGAAATCATAAGTGTAATAAGTAACGGTTCTACACCGAAGGCTGACAAAATGTTTTCTAAAGGAGAAATCCAATTTCTGAAAGTTTACAATTTGAATTTTGATGGTTCGATAAATTTATCAAAAGAGCCTGTTTTTATTGAGAGAGATACGCACGAAACATTACTTAAGCGTTCGCAAACAAAACAAGGAGATGTGTTGATAAATATTGTTGGTCCACCATTGGGAAAGGTTTCCATAATTCCCGAAGGAGAAAAGGAATATAATATCAACCAAGCGATAGTGATGTTTAGACCAAATGAATTTGTTACAAGCAAATTTTTAGCATATTATCTAATGTCACCACAAGTTATCGCTTGGCTAACTTCAACTTCAAAAGCAACAGCAGGTCAATATAATGTAAAAGTTTCTACTTGTCGGGAAATTATGTTTCCAAAAATCTCTATATCCGAGCAGCACCGCATAGTGCAGGAAATAGAATCTCGTCTGTCGCAGGCCGAGGCTGCCGAGGCAAGCATTGCCGAAGCCTTGCAAAAAACCGAGGCACTGCGGCAAAGCATACTCAAGAAGGCGTTTAGCGGGGAGTTGGTGTAAAAAAAATCATTATTTGTTTGTGTATTAAATGATAAAGTGTTATTTTTGCACCGTTTTCACATGTACTGAAAATAGTGCAAAAACGCTGAAAATATGGAAGTGGAACTGTTCAATAAGCCTTTGCCTATAGAGGCAGTGCAGGGCAAGTCGTTGCGGCGCAACGGCATACCGCCCGATGTGTGGATGTGTTTTGAAGTCGCCAAAACTTCCTACAAGGGCCAGCCAATGTTGTTGCTTAAGCAGGTCGTTGAGCAGAATTATGCGCCAAAGCAGTTGAAGTTCTTTGCCGATTGCTTGGGTAATGTGTTTGGCGTTCCGGTTTCGTTTGTGTTCGAGTCCATGCCCTACTATTTGCGTGAACGCCTGTTCGAGAAGAATGTTTATTTCATCGTCAGCAACAAGTATGTGTTTTGGCCGTCGCTGTTCATTAACACCATATCGAAAGAAGCCAAGCCCCATTCTTTCCTGACAACGGCTGCGCAATATCTGCTGCTGTTCCATTTGCAGAAGTCGAGCCTTCAAGGGTTTACGGCACGGGAAATTGCCGAGCGTACACCGCTGCATTATACCACAGTCACCCGTGCCATAAGGGTTTTGGCTGAATTGGGCCTGTGCCGAATTGCGAAAGATGGGCAGCGTTTCAAAAGAATCTGGTTCGAAGCGTCAGGTGCATCGCTGTACAATATGGCCGAGCCATTTCTTCTAAGTCCAATAAAAGCCGTGCATTACTGCGATGTGTTGCCCGAAGGCCACAATATGCTGTTGGCTGGAGCAAGCGCACTATCGCGGCACACGATGCTCAACGACGACGACGCTATCACCTACGCCGTTGATTCACAAGCCTTCGGCGCACTCAAGTCCGATTTCAGTTTCCTCAATCCGATTGAGGGCAGATACAGGGTTGAAGTTTGGAGCTATAGTCCAATTCCGAGCGAAAACGAGACGGTCGACAAATTGTCGTTGGCCTTAAGCTTGAAAGACTCCGACGACCCGAGAATAGAAAAAGAGATAAAAACAATGCTTGAAGGCTTATGGTAACAGGTTTTGATGTCTTTAGGGAGGCAATGTCGCAATTTGCCGACAATTTCGTGGTTATCGGCGGAACGGCCTGCGATGTGAGTTTGGCAAACACCGGACGCACAAGGCACGCAACCAAGGACATAGATGTTATTGTAATAGTCGAGAACCTTTCTGCCGAATTCATTAGGGCTTTTTGGCAGTTTGTTAGGCAGGCGGGATATAAAATAGGTAAGCGAGAAAACATGTCGGGCGAGAATGTTTATGCGCTTTACAGGTTCAATCGTCCTGAAAAGGAAGGCTATCCGTGGCAGATAGAGTTGCTGGCGCGCCGGTCTGATCTGCTGGACGATTCCGCGCTGAAAATCGAGCCTTTGAAAATAGAGGATAGCCAGTATTGCCTTTCGGCTATCGTTATGGACGACGATCTGTACCGTTTTGTGGTGCAGCATAGCGAGATGCGCGAAGGCCTTCGGATGGCCGACGAGTATGCTCTTGTCTGCATGAAGATGGTCGCCTACTTGAATATGAAGCGAGACAAGGAATCGGGGCAGTCTGTTGATGAGAATGACATAAAAAAGCATAGGCGCGATGTGTTTAATCTGCTTGCTACTGGAAAAATGAACGATTCTGTGGCAGTGTGCAAAAGTATCTACGATACATATCATGATTTTATCGGCAACATGAACGAACTACACGCAGAGAATCCGAATGTTCTTGCCCAATCGTTAGGCGTCAATCCGACACTGATTGGAAGATATTTTGAATTGCTGGAAACGGTTTTTATTCTTGGGAAATGAAAATACAATATGTAAGCGACTTGCACCTTGAATTCAAGGAAAACAGCAAATATCTAAGGGACAATCCGTTGGATGTTGTTGGAGATATTCTGCTGATTGCAGGCGATTCTGCCTATCTTGATACGCCTGAATTTGTCATCCATCCGTTTTGGGATTGGGCTTCGGCAAACTACAAGGAGGTTGTGGTCTGTTTGGGCAATCACGAGTTTTATCAGTATTATGATCTTTCGCAACTGAAAGAGGGTTTTTGTGGCGAAATCAAACCCAATGTGCATTTCTACTATAATGCCGTTGTGCGCTTCGATGATGTTGACATTGTGGTTTCCACCCTTTGGGGACACATAAACCCTGTGGATGTATATATCACGGAGCACGGAGTAAGTGATTTCCAGCGTATTAGAAACGGACAATACCGATTGACGGCAGAGGCGTTCAATGCCGAGAATGAGAAATGCTTGGCATTTATCAAGCAATCTGTTGAGAAAAGCAAGGCAAAGACAATTATTGTTCTTACCCACCATGTGCCCACATTCCTTGCTGTTGCCGACGAATTTTTAGACAGCCCGATAAACGGTGCGTTTACCTGCGATTTGTCAGGCTATATTGCCGAATCAAACATTGATTATTGGATTTATGGACACTCACATCGTAACATTGATTGCACAATAGGAAAAACAAAAGTCATTTGTAATCAGTTGGGATATGTGTTCAATGGCGAACATCTTAATAATGGGTATGTTAAATCGAAATTCATTGAAATATAATAGTTTATGACAGAATCAACCATCATATCGAAAATCTGGAATATGGCCAACGTCCTTCGCGACGATGGCGTGAGCTACGGCGACTACTTGGAGCAAATCACCTATCTGCTCTTCCTGAAAATGGCCGATGAGATGAACCGTCCGCCCTACAACAAAGGGCTGAAATTCCCGCATCTGAAGGATGCCGAAGGCAAAGAAATCCCCAATGGCGAAATGTGCGATTGGGAAACGCTCACAAGCAAGCGCGGCGCGGAGTTGGAAGCCTACTATGTGCAGATGCTTCGCAGCCTTGGCACGGAGAAAGGTATGCTCGGGCAAATCTACACCAAGAGCCAAAACAAAATTCAAGACCCGGCCAAACTGCTGCGCGTCATCGAGATGATCAACCGCGAAAACTGGTCGTTGATGGGTTCCGATGTAAAGGGCAAGATTTACGAAGGCTTGCTCGAAAAGAACGCCGAAGATACCAAGAGTGGTGCGGGTCAATACTTTACGCCCCGCGCCTTGATTCGCGCAATGGTGGCCTGCGTGCGCCCGAAGCCCGAAAAGACCATCATCGACCCGGCCTGCGGCACGGGCGGGTTCTTCCTTGCCGCTTACGACCATATCGCCGCGCAGCCGCTCAACAAAGACCAGAAACTCTTCCTGAAGAAAAAGACTTTCTTCGGCAACGAGATTGTGGCCAACACGCGCCGCCTCTGCCTGATGAACCTCTATCTGCACAACATCGGCGAGCTCGACAGCGAGGACTTCATCTCGCCCAACGATGCGCTTGTGTCCGACAGCGGCAACCGCTACGACTATGTGCTCACCAATCCGCCCTTCGGCAAAAAGAGCAGCATCACCATCACCAACGAGGACGGCGAAGTGGAACGGGAGGATTTGAGTTACAACCGTCAGGATTTCTGGGAGACCACGTCCAACAAGCAGTTGAATTTCCTTCAGCACATCAAGACTTTGCTGAAAATCAACGGTCAGGCGGCAGTCGTCTTGCCCGACAATGTGCTTTTTGAGGGCGGTGCAGGTGAGGAAATCCGCAAGCAACTGATGAAAACTACCGAACTGCACACCATTTTGCGCCTGCCTACTGGCATTTTCTACGCCAACGGCGTGAAAGCTAATGTGCTGTTCTTCGACAACCGAGCGGCCAGCAAGGAGGTGCAGACCAAGGACATCTGGATTTACGACTACCGCACCAACATCCACCACACCTTGAAGAAGTCGCCGCTCACGTTTGAGGATTTGGCCGACTTCATCAAGTGCTACAATCCCGAAAACCGCAACCTGCGCACCGAAACATGGAGCGAGGCGAATCCCGAAGGCCGTTGGCGCAAGTTCACTTACGAAGAGATCGTTGCCCGCGACAAGACCAATCTCGACATTTTTTGGATTAAGGACAAGAGCCTCACCGACCTCGACAACATCCCCGAGCCCGATGAGTTAGCCGCCGAAATCATTGAGAACTTGGAAGAAGGAATCGCAGGCTTCAGGAAGGTGCTGGAGATGTGTGGGGAATAGTCCCTTAAATCCTCTCCCTAAGCATCTCCATCGCCTTCTGCAACCCATCGGCATTGCGCCCGCCGGCCACGCAGAGCGTCTTCTGTCCGCCGCCGCCGCCTTGGATTTCCTTGGCCACCTCGCGGATGAGCTTGGTGGCGTCGAGGTCTTTCTCGTTGGCGAAGGCTTCGGGCAAAAGGAGGCAGAGTGCGGGCTTGCCTTCCGTGACGGAGCCGAGGATGGCAATCGCGTTCTCGTTCATTTGTTTGAGCATCGTGGCGATGTTGCGCAGCTGGTCGCCGGGACAGCAAAGCGTGTCGGTGATGAGCTTGCAGCCGTCTTTCTCGCTGGCGTTGGCCAACAGTTTCTCGGCCATCGTGCGGGCTTGCTCTTGCATTAGGTGTTCCACTTCTTTCTTCAGGGCGGAGTTTTGTTCGCTGAGCGAGGTCACGCCTTTCACCAAGTCGGGCGACTTGACGATTTCCTTGAGTTTGCCGATGAGGTCCAATTGCTCGTCCAAGTATTGTTCCACGGCCTCGCCCGTGATGGCCTCGATACGGCGGATGCCCGCTGCAATGGCGCCTTCGCTCACAATCTTGAACGTCCCGATGTTGCCCGTGGCGGAGGTGTGGCAGCCGCCGCAAAGCTCCATCGAGTAGTCCTTGTCGAACACCACCACGCGCACCGTGTCGCCGTATTTCTCGCCAAACAAAGCCGTCGCGCCCATGGCCTTGGCCTCCTCAATCGGGATTTCGGCGTAGGTCACGTTGGGGATGTTCTCGCGGATTTTCTGGTTCACGATCTTTTCCACTTGGCGGATTTCTTCGTCGGTCATCTTGGCGAAGTGGCTGAAGTCGAAGCGCAGGCGTTGGTCATCGACCAAAGAGCCTTTTTGCTCGACATGGCTGCCCAAAACCTGCTTCAAAGCGGAGTGCATCAGGTGCGTCGCGCTGTGGTTGTTGGCAATGCGCTGACGGCGTTCCGAGTCGATGGCAGCGGTGAAAGTCGCCTCGGGGTTCTGCGGCAGTTGCTCGGTGATGTGGATGACGAGGTTGTTTTCCTTCACCGTATTAATAATATGGATGGTCTCGTTTTCGGAGGTCAAAGTGCCGGTGTCGCCCACTTCGCCGCCCATTTCGGCGTAAAACGGGGTCTTGTCCAACACAATCTCGAAGTGTTTCTGCTTCTTGGCGACCACCTCGCGGAAGCGCAAGATGTGGCTCTCGCAGGTGAGGTCGGTGTAGCCGACAAACTCGGTGGGTTGTTCGCTTTCGTTCACCACCACCCAGTCGCCGTTGGCTTTTTCGGCGGCTTTGCGCGAGCGGTTTTTCTGCTCTTCGAGGTTGGCCTTGAAGCCGTCCATATCCACGTTGATGCCCTTCTCGGCGGCCATCAGTTGGGTAAGGTCGATGGGGAAGCCGAAGGTGTCGAACAATTCGAAGGCGAAGTTGCCGTCAATGTCCTGATTCTTATGTTGTTCCACATAACTCTCGAAACGTTTGATGCCTTGCGCCAAGGTGCGCAGGAACGCGGCTTCCTCCTCGCGGATGACCTTGCCGACCAACTCTTGTTGCGCCTTGATTTCTGGGAAGTTGTGCTCCATCTGCTGCACAAGGATGGGCAAAAGGTTGCACACAAACGGCTCCTCGAAGCCCAAGAAAGTGAAGCCATAGCGCACGGCGCGACGCAACACGCGGCGGATGACATAACCAGCCCCGTTGTTCGACGGCAGTTGTCCGTCGGCGATGGCGAAGCTCACGGCGCGGCAGTGGTCGGCGATGACGCGCATGGCCACGTCAGTCTTTTCAGCCTTGCCGTAGGCGATGCCCGACATTTTCGCAATCTCCTGAATCAGCGGCTGGAATACGTCGGTGTCGTAGTTGGAGGTCTTGCCTTGCAGCACGCGCACGAGGCGCTCGAAGCCCATGCCCGTATCGACGTGCTTGGCGGGCAGTTCCACCAAGTGGCCGTCGGCCATGCGGTTGTATTGCATGAACACAAGGTTCCAGATTTCAATCACTTGCGGGTCGTCCTTGTTCACCAAGTCGCGGCCGGGGATTTGCTTCCTTGCCGCCTCGTCGCGCAGGTCGATGTGGATTTCGGAGCAGGGACCGCAGGGGCCGGTTTCGCCCATTTCCCAGAAGTTGTCCTTCTTGTTGCCGTAGAGGATGCGGTCTTCGGGAACGTGAAGTTTCCAATAGTTATACGCCTCCATGTCAGCGGGTTGGCCGTCCTTCTCGTCGCCGCCAAAGACTGTCACATAGAGCTTGTCCTTGTCGATTTTCACCACTTCGGTGAGGTATTCCCAAGCGTAGGCGATGGCTTCTTTCTTGAAGTAGTCGCCGAAACTCCAGTTGCCGAGCATCTCGAACATGGTGTGATGGTAGGTGTCGTGGCCAACTTCCTCCAAATCATTGTGTTTGCCCGAGACGCGGAGGCATTTTTGCGTGTCGGCGGCGCGGTTCCATTTTTGGGGTTGGTTGCCGAGGAAGATGTCCTTGAACTGGTTCATGCCGGCGTTGGTGAACATCAGCGTGGGGTCGTTCTTGACGACGATGGGTGCCGAGGGCACTATTTCATGGCCTTTGGAACGGAAAAAGTCCAAAAAGCTGTTTCTGATTTCGTAGGCGTTCATTTTCAATGGATTAGATTGTTTTACTTCAAAAAATGCTTCAAAAAACCGTGCAAAGTTACGCAAAATCTGTAATTTTGCCGTCGCGAATCGTTTATAAAAGAGAAAAAAACGCATTTTATGGCGAGAAAACAGAAATACATTTTCAACCATAAGACACTGGAATTCGAGCAGTTTAAGATGTCGCTGACCAAGCGCATCGTGAGGGTGGTTTTGGTGCTGCTGGGCATTGCCGGAGGTTCGTTCCTTTTCGCCATCCTGCTCTACACTTTTTTTCAGTCGCCAAAGGAAAAAATGCAAGCTAGAGAGTTGGAATTCATGAAGTTGCAATATGAGATTCTGAGCAATCGTTTGGCCGATATGGAAGTGCTGATGAAAGATATGGAACAGCGTGACAATGATTTGTATCGCGTGATGTTTGAGGCCGACCCGATACCTTTCTCCGAGCGTAGTTCGGGGTTTTCAGGCACCGACCGTTATGCCCAGCTGTTGGGCTATCGTAATTCGGCCACGGTGGTTGATGCCGCCCGCAAAATCGACCTGATGGCCAACCGGCTCTATCATCAGTCGGTGTCCTACGACTCGCTATTTGCGATGGCCAAAAACAAGGAGGCGATGTTGGCTTGTATCCCATCCATTTTTCCGTTAAGGGAAACCGAAATCAAGTATATCTCATCGTATTTTGGCTATCGTCCCGACCCCATTTACAAAATTGACAAATTCCATAGCGGCATTGATTTTTCGGCCGAATTGGGCACCGAGTCCTATGCCACGGGCGACGGCGTGGTGGCCGATGTGGAAAACAACGAGTGGGGCTACGGCATCATGGTTGTCATCGACCACGGATTCGGCTACAAAACCCGCTATGCCCACTTGCAGAAAGCCAAGGTGCGCAAAGGGCAGAAGGTGAAACGCGGACAATTGGTCGGACTCATCGGAAGCACTGGAAAGGCCACCGGTGTTCACCTTCACTATGAAGTGCTGAAAAACGACGTCCAAATCGACCCGATACACTTCTTCTACAACGACCTTACCCCCGACGAATACGACAAAATCTTGCAACGCTCTAGTCCCGTAAGGGCGACTGAAATATAGAATTATGGAAAGCAACACCACTGGAAAATACTATTACAGCATCGGCGAGGTGGCCGACATGTTTGGTGTCAATACCTCGATGATTCGCTATTGGGAGAAGGAATTCGACGTGCTGCGCCCGCGCAAAAACAAGAAGGGCAACCGCCTTTTCACCGAGCGCGACGTGCGCTATGTGCATGTCATCTACCAGTTGCTCAAGGTGAAAGGTTACACCTTGGCAGGCGCCAAAATGGCACTTAAGGACAGGTTTAGCGATTACGAGGAACGCATCATCATGCTTGAAACTTTGGAGAAGACGCGCAGCTTCCTCGTGGATTTGGACAAGGCCCTGGCCGAAAAACGGAAAACCTTGAAAAACCAAGCCAATAGTTGAGCCATGACCATCGCCCTGTTTGGAAAAAGTTTTTCGCCCGAGAATGGCGCCTATATGCGCCAATTGTTTATGCATCTGCATGAAAACCAGGTGGATATAGTAATTTATAAACCGTTTTTTTCTTGCATCGAACCTTACATTCCTTTTGGTGTCAAATACGGTTTCTTCGAGTCCCATTCCGACCTGAACGCCCATCTTTTGTTTTCCATCGGGGGCGACGGCACCATTCTGGATGCCGTGCCTTTGGTGCTCGACTCGGGAATGCCCGTGGCTGGCATCAATATGGGACGGCTAGGATTCCTTTCCAGCTTGTCGAAAACGGAAATCGAGAAGGCGGTAAAATGCGTCGTTTCAGGAGATTATAATGTGGAACAACGCACTTTGTTGGAGCTGGTTTCGCCCGAAAATGTGTTTGGCGACGTGCGCTATGCCCTCAACGAGCTCAACGTGATTCGCAATCCGGAGCATAGTCTGTTGGCTATCAAAGTGTTTGTCGATGAGGTCTATCTCAATACCTATTGGGGCGACGGCATCCTGTTGGCCACGCCTACTGGCTCCACGGCCTACTCGCTGAGCGCGGGCGGCCCCATCATCGCGCCCAATGCCAAAAACTTCGTCATCACGCCTATCGCCACGCACAACTTGACGGTGCGCCCCGTCGTCATCCCCGACGACAGCGAAATCAGCATACAAGTGGAAGGCCGTGAGAAAAAATTTGTCTTCAGCATGGATTCAAGAACTTGTGCTTTAGACACTTCCGTTCAGCTAAAAGTGCGCAAGGCAGGCTTCTGCCTCAATTTGGTTAGGATGGAAGGCGAGGACTTTTTCGGCACCATTCGCAACAAATTGATGTGGGGAAAAGACAATAGAAATTGAAAACTTCCGTTTTTATTGAAATTTTTCATAACTTTGCACGCTTCAAAGAGGCTGTGTTTTACACCAAAGAATTATGTGGAGAAAACTTCGTTTTTTATTGATACTGAGCTGTTTGGCTGTTTTTAGTCAGGCCAACGCCCAGTTCGACGACCCCAAGACCCTGGAGATTGGGCCACATGTGGGGGCGAGTTATTACATCGGCGACCTCAACCCGTTCAAGCATTTTTGGCAATCGTCGCTTCAATATGGCGGTGTGGTTCGCCTCAATTGGGACAACCGCTGGACCTTCCGTTTCGATTATACCCGTGCCACGGTGAAAGCCTCCGACGAGGTCATCAAGTGGCGCCCCGAGCGCGGACTGAATTTCAAGACGAATATCAACGACTTCAGCCTCGTAGCCGAATTCAACTTCATCGAGTATTATACTGGCAACCCGAAACGCAACGTGTCGCCCTACATCTTCGGCGGTATCTCTGTGTTTCACTATACCCCGTATGCCAAGGTGAACGATGAGTATGTGGCCTTGCGCGATAAATTCACTGAAGCACCCCTGTCGGATAGCGCGGGATGGTTCGAAAAGTTCTGCTACAAGTCGAATCCCATCGGCATCTCCATCCCGTTTGGCATGGGCGTGAAGTTTGCCTTGTCGCGCCATCTGGCTGCCACGGTGGAATGGCGGATGCAAAAGACTTTCACCGATTATCTCGATGACGTGAAAGGATTATACACCCCCAAAGAAAGCCATGCCATGGTGGATCAATACGACTTGACCGACCCCACGGGCAACTTCCAAGCCAACCAACAACGCGGCAACTCCGCTTTCAAAGACTGGTACGGCATGGGTCGGGTATCGCTCACCTGGAAATTCAACCTGCCCGACGGACGCGGGTGCAACTTGAGCAAATTCTAACCTATGGAACTGAAGGAAAAAATTGACATACAGCGACTTCCATGTCATATTGCCATCATTATGGACGGCAATGGGCGCTGGGCCAAGGAACGGGGCCATCAGCGCCTGTTCGGGCATCAACACGCCATACAAGCCGTGCGCGAGGTTTCGGAAGCCTGTGCCGAACTTGGCGTGGAATACCTGACGCTCTATGCCTTTTCCACCGAAAACTGGAACCGCCCCGAAGCCGAAGTGAACGGACTGATGACCCTTCTGGCGCATACCATCAAGGCCGAAGTCGGGACCCTCAACAAAAACAACATTAAACTCAATGCAATCGGCGATCTGAAGCATCTTCCCAAGTCGAACTACGACCAGCTGATGCGCGCCATCGACGACACAAGCCACAACACGCGCATGACGCTCAACCTCGCACTGAGTTACTCCAGCCGCTGGGACCTGACACAAGCCATTCGCCGTATGGCCAAAGAGGCCACCGAAGGCCATCTCAACCCCGACGAAATCGACGACAAGACCGTTTCGGCTTTCCTTTCAACCGCAGGAATGCCCGACCCCGAACTGCTCATCCGAACCAGTGGCGAACAACGCATCAGCAACTTCCTACTTTGGGAATTGGCCTACGCCGAACTCTATTTCACCCTCAAATACTGGCCTGAGTTCCGTAAGGCTGACCTCTATGAAGCCATCGTCAATTACCAAGGCCGCGAGCGTCGCTTCGGGAAAACCAGCGAACAACTTGATAAAAATGAAAAATGTATAAATAAATGAAAATCATAAAAATCCATATTCTGCTTTTCTTTGCGCTTCTCTTGGCGGGCAACACAGCGTTGGCCCAAATCCAGGTGGGCGACGACATGTCGGAAATCGACTATTCGCGGCCCAAGGAATACGAAATCGGCGGAATCGTCGTGGAAGGAGCGAAATATGTTGATGCCTCCATGCTGAGCATGATTGCCGGCTTGAGCGTGGGCAACGACATCAAGATTCCGGGCGACGACATCGCTTCGGCCATCCGCAAAATCTGGGATCAAGGCCTCTTTGAAGACGTTTCTATCAACGTTACCGATTTCGTCGGTGGAAAAGTGTTCCTCCAAATCGTCATCAAGGAACGCCCCCGTGTGTCGAAGTTCTCGTTTAAAGGCATCAAGAAAAGCGAGGCAGACGAAATCCGCAACAAAATCAACCTTTCGCGCGGCGACATCGCCACCGACCACTTACTGACCAAGACGCAACGTATCATTGAAAACTATTACTACGAAAAAGGCTTCCTCAACGCCAACATCGACATTGAGCAAGTAGCCGACACTGCACGCGAGAGTTATGTCGATATGATTATCAATGTGGAAAAAGGCTCCAAAGTGAAAATCGGGAAAATCAATGTGATAGGCAACGACAACCTGAGCGAATCCCAGATTCTCGCCGCCATGAAGGAAACCAAACAACGCGGCCATTTCGACCCGCTCACGCCGCTCGGTCCGATGGTGGTGAACACCTTGGCCAATGTGGTGACACTGAAACCTTTAAAGGCCATTACCGGAGTCGAGGAATACTTCTTCGACAACTACCGTCCGCGCATTTTCAAGGCCTCGCGTTTTGATGAAGACGACTATAAGGACGACAAGAAAAAAATCATCGACAAATACAACTCGAAAGGCTATCGCGATGCCATCATCGTGCGCGACTCGGTCTATCGTATCGACGACCGCAACGTAGGCATCGATCTCGTCATCGACGAAGGCGACCGATACCACTATCGCAGCATCACTTGGACGGGCAACACGAAATACAGCAGCGAAACACTCAACAACGTGCTGGGTATCAAGCCAGGCGACGTATATAATAAGGAGTTGCTCGACCGCAACCTGACTTATAGCGAAACCACGCTTGACATCAGTTCGCTTTACATGGACGACGGCTATCTGTTCTTCCGTGCCAATCCCGTTGAGGTTCAGGTGGAAAACGACTCCATAGACCTCGAAATCCGCCTCAACGAAGGCAAACAAGCCCGAATCAGCAATGTGACGCTCACGGGCAACACGAAGACCTACGACCACGTGGTGCTTCGCGAGCTTTACACCCGCCCCGGACAACTCTACAGCCGCAGCGATGTGGTGCGTTCCGTCCGCGAACTGGCCACCCTCGGATTCTTTAACCAAGAAAGCATCAACCCCGACATCAAACCCAACTTTGCCGACAACACCGTTGATATCGAATACTCTGTCGAGGAAGCCGCTGCTGACCAAATCAGCTTCTCGGGTGGCTATGCCTCAGGATACTTGATGCTTCAAGCCGGCTTGCAGTTCTCCAACTTCTCGATGCGCAACCTGTTCAAAAAGGATGCTTGGCGTCCCATTCCGGCGGGCGACGGACAAAAACTGTCGCTGAACTTGACCACCTATGGCGTCAATTCGCTCTACTACGGATTCTCGTTCACCGAGCCGTGGTTCGGCGGTAAGAAGCCCAACAGCCTCACGGTTTCGTTCTACCAACAGTTTACCACCAACTGGCGCGAAAAAACCGATGCCAACTATGGCTGGTTCCGACGTACCGGCGTATCGGTGGGACTGGGTCGCCGACTCACCTGGCCCGACGACTATTTCTCGCTCTATCAAGGCCTCAACGCCATGCGCTACAACCTGAAGAATTATTCTACGCAATACCTGAACGTGGGTAATGGCAATGGCAATTTTAACCTGATTAGCTACAATGTTACCTTGAGCCGCAACTCCGTGAGCCAACCGCTCTATCCGCGTAGCGGATCGGAGGTGTCGCTGAGCCTAGAAATCACGCCGCCCTATTCCCTGTTCGCTCCCGACAAAGACTATTCCTCCATGTCGGACAACGAGAAATACAAATGGGTGGAAATGCACCGCTGGTCGTTTAGGGCCGTGTGGTACAACGAATTGTACGAAAAACTCGTTATGATGACGAGGGTGCGCTTCGGCTATCTGGGCCATTACAACGACCAAATTGGTGCCACACCGTTCCATCGCTATTACCTTGGCGGCGACGGTATGGTCAATTATTCGTTGGATAGCCGCGAGCTGGTGGGTATGCGTGGCTATAAGAACGAGTCGCTGACCCCCACCAATAGCAGCGGTTCCACTGTGGGAGGCGACCTCTTGACGCGCTACACTTTGGAAATGCGTTATCCGCTGTCGCTTAACCCGCAAGCCACAATCTACGCCCTGGCTTTTGTTGAAGCAGGCAATTGCTGGCTTGGATTCAAGGACTTCAACCCCTTCGACGTGAAACGCTCGGCAGGTCTGGGCGTGCGCATCTACCTGCCTATGTTCGGACTGCTTGGCCTCGATTGGGGCTATGGCTTTGACAAGGTGAACGGCTCGTCCGACTACGGCGGAAGCCAGTTCCACTTCTCCATTGGAGGATCGATTGATTAGTTAGGAGTTAGGAGTTAGGAGTTAGGAGTTGGTAGTTAGGAGTTAGTAGTTAGTAGTTAGTAGTTGGATGGTGGGTGAGGGTAGCCCTGAAGGGGCGATTTAATTTAGCCCGACGCGAAACGTCGGGAAAATTGGCGGATGCCAGTCCCGTAGGGGCGATTTAATTTAGCCCGACGCGAAACGTCGGGAAAATTGGCGGATGCCAGTCCCGTAGGGGCGATTTAATTCAGCCCGACGCGAAACGTCGGGAAAATTGGCGGATGCCAAAAAAAATGGAACGATTATTGTTAGAAGAAAAATGAACAAATCAACAACAATAAAAATGAAAGCAATTAGAACATTAGTTTTGGCAGTCGCATTGGTTTGCGGCGGCATCATGAGTGCCAACGCCCAGATTGGCGGCGGACAAAAAATCGTTTACGTGGACTCGGAATACATCATGAGCAATATTCCAGAGTATGCCGATGCACAAGCACAATTGGAATCGTTCTCCACCAAGTGGAACAGTGAAGTGAAAGCCCTTTTCAATAAGGTGGAGGAGATGTACAACAAGTATCAAACCGAGATGCTGCTGCTCTCCGAAGACCAGAAGAAGTCGCGCGAGCAGGCCATCATCGCCAAGGAACAGGAAGCCAAGAACTTGCAGATGCAGTATTTTGGCGCCGAAGGACAGCTGTTCCAAAAACGCACCGAGTTGATCCAACCCATCCAAGAGAAGGTTTACACTGCCATGCAGGAAATCGCGCAACAGAAAAACTATGCCTTCGTCCTTGACCTCGCCTCGGGCACCTCGGTGCTCTATGCCAGCGACAAGAACGATATTAGCGACGACGTGCTCGATCAATTAGGCAACGTCATGCAAACCGTGCGCCGCGAAGACCGCAAAAAGGCTGGCGCAACGGGCAGCACTGGTGGAGGCAAGTCATCGGTGAAACCGAAGAAATAATGACGGAAAGGGTAGAGGAACACAAATATTTCCTATCTTTGCAAGCCGAATCAAAAGAGAAATAAGAGTTAAATCGTTAAAAATCAACAAAATGAAGAATTTGTTTAAAGTTTTGTTTTTAGGTGTCGCTCTCTTCGTGATGAGCGGAGTTGCTAACGCCCAAGTGAAGATGGCACATGTAAACACAGCTGAAATCCTCGATGCCATGCCCGACAAAGGCACAGCCGAGAAAGCCATGGAAAAGTATTACGGCGAACTTCAGAGCCAACTCCAAACTATGGCACAGGAGTATCAATCCAAGATGCAAGACTATGAAGCCAACGTGGCCACCATGTCGAACCTCGTGAAGCAGTCGAAGGAAAAGGAAATCATCGACATCCAAAACCGCATCCAGCAGTTCCAGGCCAACGCCGAGCAAGAGTTTGAGGCCAAGCGCGCCGAACTGCTGAAGCCCATCCTCGACAAGATTCAGACTGCCATCAACAACGTGGGCAAAGAGAAGGGTTACACCTACATTTTCGACCTGGCTACGGGTGCCGCTGTTTATGTTGGCAACGACGCCGTTGATGCCACCAAGGACGTGAAAGCCAAACTTGGTATCAAATAAGAAGGAGTTTAATCCAAATGAAAAAAGGCGACTTCAGTCGCCTTTTTTCATTTTATGCTCTCGCGCTTGACTTTGGCAAAGCGCAGCAACTTCAAAATGCCGAGCGGCTTGCGGTCGTCTTTGTTGGCGAGGTTGAGGTATAGCCCGAACTTCTTGGCAATCGGGATTTTGTAGGTCTCGACGAACTCGATGAGCGTGCCGTCGGGGTCTTCCACGTAGGTGAAGTGGCCGTTGGCATCGCCCATGCCAAAGTCCGCGCCGCTGTCGCACACGAAAGGATGTCCCATACTTTCGGCCTGCGCTTTCACGGCCTCCATGTGGCGCACGTCGAAGCAGAGGTGGATGAAGCCTGGGTCGCCCCAAAAACGGTTTTCGTAGAGTTTCTTGCCCGCGCCGTCCATGCTTTGGATAAGTTCTAAGTGCGAGGTGCCCATGATGCGGCACAGCGGCCCTTCGATGGGTTTGCTGCGTTCCAAGATGACGCGACGCATGGGTTTCTCGCCGCCGGGCAGCGACTTCAAGTCCTCGAAAACGGCGGTTTGGTCGAAGACGACTTTGTCGTAGTCAAGGAGTTGGGTGTAGAAGGGGAGGGAGCGGTCGATGTCGCTCACGCCGAGCATCACGCCGTTGGCGCCGCCGGTGAGTTTCTTCTCGTTGATGAAGACGTAGTCGTCTTGTTCGAGTTGGAAGAGGTTGCCGTAAGGGTCTTTCATGAAGAAGTGGCGTTGCCCCGTCGGTGAGGTGGTGATTTCGCTGATGATGTCGAGGCTCTTATTAATATAGGTGTTGTAGGCCGCTTCGATGTCGGGCGTTTTCACTTTCGCAACGAGGATGCCCAAGTCGCCGAGTTTGACAGGCTCTTTGAGGTAGTTGAGCGGGCGGCCTTTCGGCTCCCAGATCTCGAAGCCGCCGCCGCCGCGAATGTTCACCGCGATGCCCGAGCGGCGTGGCTGGGGCTTGCCGCCCGTGTAGGGCAACATGCGCTCCGCAACGCCCTCATCGTCAACGATTTTGATTTCAAAACCGAACTGGTCGTAGTACCATTTCCATGCCTCGACGAAGTCGCTCACGCCGATGCCCACTTGCTGTATGCCGCAGATAACTTTTGATTTCATTGTATGTGTTATTTCAAGATTTCAGATTTCTAATTTCAAGATTTGCCTCTATCGGTCAGTTTTCAGCCTTGGTTCGGCCATGCTTATAGCTTTACGTTGCTGATATTTTTCTCGATAGTTTATAATACAAAGGTAAGCAATATTTGTGGATATACGCCATCAAAAGCTCGCTGCGTCCTATTAACTTCCTGTGTTTCTGTCGCTTGATGGCGCGGACGGCGATTTTTCCGCATTTATCGACATCGAGGCCGTTGGCTTGGCCCGCGTCCATCTTGGCGTGGGCGGTGCCGTCGCCGTGCAGCGCGCTCTTGCTGATTTGCGTGTTGATGCGCCCGGGGATGAGGAAGGTCACGCCGATGTTGTCGTATTCCAATTCCAAGGACTCATAGAACCCGAACAAGGCGTGTTTCGCCGCGCAATACGCCGAGCGCAACGGGAAGCCGAACAAGCCCGATAGGGAAGTGGTCACGCTGAATTGCACATGTTCCTTCGCCAGGATCATCTCCTTGAACTTTTTGACGAGATACACCCCGCTGAGGAAGTCGATTTTCAGGATTTTCTCATCCACGCTGATGTCGGTGTCCAAAGCCTTTTCGCGCTGTGAGATGCCCGCGTTGAGCACGAAGAGGTCGATGCTCAAGTGGTTGGACATTACGAAATCATAAAGTCGGTCGATGGAGGCGTAGTCGTCCAATTGCGTTTCGGTGGCGTAGGCTTTCACGCCGTATTGTTCGCACTCGGTTTTCACTGCGTTGAGGTCGTTGAGGCCCAGTCCGGTGAGGACGACATGGCAGCCTTCTTGCGCCAAGTGGAGCGCGATGCTGCGCCCGATGCCGGTGCCGCCGCCGGTGATGAGTGCCGTTTTGTTTTTGAGGTTTAGCATTATCTTCTGTTTTTCGAGTCGCCTGCCGGGGTGCTGCCACGGGTCGCGACCCGTGGTTACTGTTTCGCCCCTTCGGGGCTGGGAAACCCACTGCATTATATTCTGCCTGCAAAATTAAAAATAAATTCTTTACGTTGGGATAATCAATATATTTACTAATTTTGTGGCACAAATTTGGACGGACACGCAGTTTCTGGGCAGACACATGGGTCTGCCCCTACAATCAACGATACAACAATCAACAATTCAACACATAAAATGGACATATTTGAAAGAATATCAAAGGATTCCGGTGGCCCGATTGGGCAATACCGCGAGCGCGCCGACGGCTATTTCGCATTTCCGCGTTTGGAAGGCGAGATGGGTCCGCGCATGACCTTCAACGGCAGGGAAGTGCTCTGCTGGAGCTTGAACAACTATTTGGGCTTGGCCAACCACCCCGAAATTCGTCGTGTGGATGCCGAAGCCGCCGCCAAGTACGGCCTCGCCGCACCCATGGGCGCGCGCATGATGACGGGTCACACCCGTATGCACGAGCATTTCGAGAAGGAATTGGCTGACTTCGAGAAGAAAGAAGCCGCCTATCTCTTCAACTTTGGATATCAGGGCATTGTCTCGACCATCGACACGCTGACCAGCCCGCATGACGTGATCGTCTATGACAACGAGGCCCATGCCTGCCTGCTCGACGGCATCCGCCTGCACATCGGCAACAAGTACAAATATCGCCACAACAACATGGAAGACCTCGAGAAGAAACTGAAGGTCGCCACGGAAGTGGTGGCCAAGACGGGCGGCGGCATCCTCGTCGTCACCGAGGGCGTTTACGGCATGACGGGCGCGCTTGGCGACCTTGCCGGCATCGTGGCCCTGAAGAAGAAATACGACTTCCGCATCCTCATCGACGACGCCCACGGCTTCGGCGTGATGGGTCCCAACGGGCGCGGCACGTCGGAGCATTTCGGCGTGATGGACGACATCGACATCTACATCGGTGCCTACGCCAAGGCCATGGCCATCATCGGCGGCTTCGTGGCTGGACCGAAGTATGTGATTGAGTATCTGCGTTATAACATGCGATCGCAGATGTACGCCAAGAGCCTGCCTTTGGCCATCGTGGAAGGTTGCGAGAAGCGTTTGGAAATCATCCGCAGCGCCGAGGGCGACGCTTTGCGTGCCCAACTTTGGCAGGTGACCCGTGCCTTGCAAAACGGTTTCCGAAACATGGGCTTCGACATCGGGCCTGCCGAGGCTTGCGTCACGCCGGTGCATGTGCAGGGCGACGTGGTCCAGGCCACCAACATCGCCATGGACCTGCGCGAGAACTACAAGATTTTCTGCTCCGTGGTCACCTATCCCGTCATCCCCAAGGGCATGATCATCTTCCGCATCATCCCGACGGCAGCTCACTCGATGGACGACGTGAACTATACACTGAACGCTTTCAAGGAAGTGAAGGAAAAGCTCGGCAAAGGCTTCTACGACGGCAACGAAGTGCCGAACATGAGGATCGAGTAAACGTTTTTCAAAATCGATTAGAAAAGGCTTCCCGTCAAGGGAGGCTTTTTTTTATTCCCCAATAAAAGTGTAGTAAGTTGCCGAATATTCCCCAATAAAAGTGTGGTAAACTGCTGAATATTCCCCAATAAAAGTGTAGTAAACTGCTGAATATTCCCCAAGAAAAGTGTGGTAAACTGCTGAATATTCCCCAATAAAAGTGTAGTAAACTGCTGAATATTCCCCAAGAAAAGTGTGGTAAGTTGCCGAATATTCCCCAAGAAAAGTGTAGTAAGTTGTCGAATATTCCCCAAGAAAAGTGTAGTGATTTGCCGAATATTCCCCAAAAAAAGTGTAGTAAATTATCGAATATTCCCCAATAAAAGTGTGGTAAGTTGCCGGATATTCCCAAATAAAAGTGTAGTGATTTGTCGAATATTCCCCAAGAAAAGTGTGGTAATTTGTCGAATATTCCCCAAGAAAAGTGTGGTAATTTGTCGAATATTCCCCAATAAAAGTGTAGTGATTTGCCGAATATTCCCCAATAACTATGGCAGCGACACCCGAGGCGTGGATTTCCGCGCTCGCGGCCGCAATGGTCATAGTCATAGTCACAAGTCATAGTCACAAGTCATCGTCTAAAAAAAAATCTCCCTTCATTTCAATATTATCCCTATCTTTGCATTTTCGGAGTTTGTGATAATCCCAAAAACGTGATAATATGATACTCGTAAAACAGGCTGGCGTATATGTCAATATCCTGAATTGCAGGCTCAAGAAGCATCTTGCCGAGGTGTTCAAGAAGCACGGCGTGAACCTGACGGCGGAGCAGTACCTCGTCATGGACACGCTTTGGAACGAAGGCACGCTCACCCAGCAGGCCATCGCCTACATCATCCAGAAGGACAAGAACTCGGTGACGCAATTCATCGACAACTTAGAGAAAAAAGGCCTCGTCGCACGCAGCGTGGCCAAGGATGACCGCCGCGTGAACAACATCGTCGTGACCGAAGAAGGCATGGCCTTGAAGGACTCGACCAAGCAATTGGCCATCGACACGATGAACCAAGCCCTCAAGGACATCCCCGAGGACGACGTGCAAACCTTCGTCACGGTATTGAAAAAGATTTGCTGCAACATCAGCGATTTCGGGTGATTTTTCCCG